>DASYJS010000209.1:0-36885 GCA_035996225.1 Mycobacterium sp.
CAATCGGTAGTGCTGAGCTGTACTTGATCCGTCATGCCCGCGTCAACATCTCGGCATCCCAAGCCATTCCCACGGCGGGGTCGCCGGGGTCAAGGAGTCTGCCGTGTTCAAGCTGATGTTTTTCTCGCCGCGCATCGCGCCCAATACGGGCAACGCCATCCGGACCGCCGCGGCCACCGGCGCCGAATTGCATCTGGTTGAACCGCTGGGCTTCGACTTGTCCGAACCCAAGCTGCGCCGGGCCGGATTGGACTACCACGACCTGGCGTCGGTCACGGTGCACGCGACGCTGCAAGCCGCGTGGGATGCGCTGGCCCCGGAGCGGGTGGTCGCGTTCACCGCGCACGCATCGACGCCGTTCGCCGACGTCGCCTATCAGCCCGGCGACGTGTTGATGTTCGGCCCGGAACCCGATGGGCTGGACGCGGCGACCCTGGCCGACCCGCACATCACCGCGCAGGTGCGGATCCCGATGCTGGCGGGCCGACGCTCACTGAATCTCTCCAACGCCGCCGCGATCGCCGTCTATGAAGCGTGGCGCCAGCATGGCTACCCCGGGGCGGTGTAGCGATGAATGCTGGGCCGGGCGCGAGTCTGCCTTGTCATGCCTACCTTCATCACGATCGGTTACGGCGACGAAGCCGGATACAACCGGGTGAGCGACGACTGCAAACGGGCCGCGCACGCCCGCGATGACGAACTCAGCGCAGCCGGCGCCCTGATCGGACGCGCGGGAGATCCCGTCCAGGTGCGCAATCCGGACGGCTCTGGCGTGCGGGTCGAGCCGGGACCTTTTCTGCAATCGGCGCTGCCGATCGCCGGGTTCGCGGTGTTTGAGGCCGACGATCTCGACGCCGCGATCGAGCGGGTGAGCCGCACCCCGTGTGCGGTCGCGCATGGGGTCGTCGACGTCTGGCCCTTACAGACCTGAGTTACCAGGTGTTCCAGTGGGTCAGGTTCTCGGCGGGCAGCCGCTTGGCCGGCCGGAAGTCGGTGCCCTTGGTGTAGGCGATCGGGAACAGCCCGCCCTGGCTGAACCCGTCGTAGGGAATGCCGAGCACCTCGGCGGCTTTGCGCTCGCCGTCATCGAGCAGGTGCAGCGTCGTCCAGCAGGAGCCCAGCCCGCGGGAGCGCAGCGCCAGGCAGAAGCTCCACACCGCAGGGAACAACGACGCCCAGAACGACACGCCACCCAACGGCCCCTCATCCGCGCGGCCTTGCAGGCACGGGATCAGCAGCACCGGCGCCTCGTGCATGTGCTCGGCGAGGTAGGTCGCGGAATCCTTGACCTTGTGCATCCGCTCACCGCGGGTGTCCCCCTCGGCGTATTCGCGGGAGGGCGCGCTGAGGTAGGGGCGGGCACGCTCGAGGTAGATGTCGCCGATCGCCTTCTTCTTGTCGGCGTCCTCAACGAACACCCACTGCCAGCCCTGCGAGTTCGAACCGGTGGGCGCCTGCAGCGCAAGCTCGAGGCATTCCATCAACACGTCGCGCGACACCGGCTTGTCGAAGTCGAGGCGTTTGCGGACCGAACGGGTGGTGGTCAGGACTTCGTCGACGGACAAGTTGAGGGTCATGGTTGGGAGGCTACCGTTGCGTTATGAGCGTCGAACTCACACAAGAGGTTTCCAGCCGGCTCAGCTCCGATCACTATTGCTGGCTGACCACGGTCGCCAAATCGGGACAGCCGGTGCCGCGGCTGATCTGGTTCTACTTCGACGGGGCGGACCTGACGGTCTACTCCATGCCGCAGGCGGCGAAAGTCGCGCACATCAAGGCGCATCCTCAGGTGAGCCTGAACCTGGATTCGGACGGGAATGGCGGCGGCATCATCGTCGTGGGCGGGACCGCCACGGTGGACGCCACCGATGTGGACTGCCGGGAAGACGCGCCGTACTGGGCCAAGTACGAGGAACTCGCCGCGCAGTTCGGTCTGAGCGAGGCGATGGCCACCTACAGCACCCGGGTGAGAATCACGCCTTCGCGGGTGTGGACGACGCCGACCGGCTAGTCGTCGTGGCGATCGCAAGCGCGGCGTCGCCGGGCGCAGCGGGTCGCCACCATCAGGTCTAGTCGTGGTCGGTCGATGTCGACAGCGGCCGCCACGCTTCGATGTCTGCCTCGAGGTCTTCGATCTTGGCCTCGACCAGCGCGACGCAGTCGGTGCCCAGCAGCAGGTGCACCGGCGGTTCGGCGGCTGAGGCAATGTCGACGATGGCCGCCGCCGCCTTGACCGGGTCGCCGGGCTGGGCGTGGTTGACTTCCACGGCATGGGCCCGCACGGCCCCGGCGGTGCCTTCGTAGTCGGCGATGACGTTCTCTTCGGTGGCGAGGCTGGACGCGTCGAGGAAGTCGGTGCGGAAGTAACCGGGTTCGACGATGGTGACCCAGATCCCCAGCGGCCGTACCTCCTGGGCCAGCGCCTCGCTGAACCCTTCCATCGCGAACTTGGTCGAGCAGTAGACGCCCCACCCGGCCGAACCGAGCAGCCCGCCGACCGAGCTGATGTTGATGATGTGGCCGGAGCGCTGACGACGCATGATCGGCAGCACGGCCCGCTGCATGGTCAGGGTGCCGAACACGTTGACCTCATAGACGGCACGGACCGAAGTGTCGGAAGCCTCCTCGACGGCGCCGAGCAGGCCGCGGCCGGCGTTGTTCACCAGCACGTCGATCCGGCCGAACGCGTCGACCGCCGACTGGACCGCCTGGGCCGCTTGGTCGGCATTGGTGACATCGAGGTCGATCGCGAGTAGGGCGTCACCGGCGTCGGGAAGCTCGGTGAGGATCTGCTCCGCGCGCCGCGCGGTCGCGACCACCCGATCGCCCTGCGCCAGGATCTTGCGGGCGATCTCGAGTCCGAACCCCCGGGAAGCTCCGGTGAGAAACCAGACTTTGGCCACTTTGTCCTCCTGAAGTTGGGATCTCATGACTATCTCCTACTAACGAAAGTCACGCGAGCGCGAGCCCACGGCCAGGGTGATGCGGCCCAACCGTTCGGCCACGACGGTGACTGCGCCACTGGCGTTTTGGACCTGACCGCGGATCAGCAACGCCGACGCGGTGTTCGCCAGCTTGCGCTGCCGCGCCCACACCCCCGGCGTGCACAGCACGTTGACCATCCCGGTCTCGTCCTCGAGGTTGATGAACGTCACCCCCTGCGCCGTGGCGGGTCGCTGCCGATGGGTCACCGCGCCGGCGATCAACACCCGGTCGCCGTCGGGCACCGATCCCAGCGCCTCGGCGGGCACCACCCCCATCGCGTCCAGGTCGGCCCGCAGGAACTGGGTCGGGTAGCTGTCCGGGGAGATGCCGGTAGCCCACACGTCGGCGGCAGCCAGCTCCAGCTCGCTCATCCCGGGTAGCTCCGGGACGTGTGACGACGACCCCACGCCGGGCAGTCGGTCCGGCCGTTGGGTGGCCGCGGCCCCCGCCGCCCACAGCGCCTCTCGCCGCGACGTCCCGAAGCAGCCCAGCGCCCCTGCCGTCGCCAGCGCTTCGGTCTGCGGCACGGAGAGTTGCAGCCGGGTTGTCAGATCCAGCAGAGATACGAAGGGGCCGCTGGCTTTTCGCTCGTCGACGAGTTGCTCGGCGAGGTCGTCGCCGATATGGCGGACGGCACCCAACCCGAGCCGGACCTCGGTGCCGGCATTTTCCAGGGTGGCGGGCGCCAGGCTGGCGTTGACATCCGGGCCATGGACCAGCACCCCGTGCCGGCGCGCGTCGGCCACCAGCGACTGTGGCGAATAGAAACCCATCGGCTGCGCGCGCAGCAGCGCCGCGCAGAACGCGGCCGGATGATGCAGCTTGAACCACGACGAGTAGAACACCAGCGACGCGAAGGACAGCGCATGACTTTCCGGAAAACCGAAATTGGCGAAGGCTTCCAGCTTCTCGTAAGTCCGCTCGATCACCTCGTCGGTGGCGCCGTGCAATCTGCGCATGCCGTCGTAGAACCGGCCGCGCAGCCGTTGCATCCGTTCGGTCGAACGCTTGGACCCCATGGCGCGCCGGAGCTGGTCGGCCTCGGCGGCGGAGAATCCGGCACAGTCGACCGCGAGCTGCATCAGCTGCTCCTGGAAAAGCGGAACTCCCAGCGTCTTTCGCAATGCCGGTTCCATGGATGGGTGGTCGTAGACGACCGGGTCGATACCGTTGCGCCGCCGGATGTAAGGATGCACCGACCCGCCCTGGATGGGCCCGGGGCGAATCAGCGCGACCTCGACCACCAGGTCGTAGAACACCCGCGGCCGCAGCCGGGGCAACGTCGCCATCTGCGCGCGCGACTCCACCTGGAACACTCCGACGGAATCGGCGCGCGAAAGCATCTCGTACACCGCGGGTTCGGAGAGGTCCAGCCTGGCCAGGTCGACCTCGATGCCCTTGTGCTCGGCCAGCAGGTCGATCGCATAGTGCAGCGCCGAGAGCATGCCCAGCCCGAGTAGGTCGAACTTCACCAAACCGATGGCTGCACAGTCGTCTTTGTCCCATTGCAGGACGCTGCGATTCTCCATCCGCGCCCATTCCACCGGACACACGTCGGCGATCGGGCGGTCGCAGATCACCATACCGCCGGAATGAATGCCCATATGTCGCGGCAGATTCCGGATCTGGGTGGCCAGGTCGATCACCTGTTCGGGGATGCCCTCGATGTCGGGTGAATCGGCAAGCCCGTTCCAGTGACTTATCTGCTTGCTCCACGCATCCTGCTGCCCCTGCGAGAACCCCAGGGCACGGGCCATGTCGCGCACCGCGATTCGCCCGCGGTAGGTGATGACGTTGGCGACCTGGGCAGCGTAGTCGCGGCCGTACTTGTCGTAGACGTACTGGATGACCTTTTCGCGCTGATCCGACTCGATGTCCATGTCGATGTCGGGCGGCCCGTCGCGGGCGGGTGACAAGAAGCGCTCGAACAACAGCTCGTTGCCCACCGGATCGACCGCGGTGACACCCAGGGCGTAGCAGACCGCGGAGTTGGCCGCCGATCCCCTGCCCTGGCACAGGATGTTGTTCTGACGGCAAAACCGGGCGATATCGTGCACCACCAGGAAGTAGCCCGGAAATGTCAGTTGAGCAATGACTTTCAGCTCATGCTCGATCTGGGCGTACGCTCGCGGCGCGCCCTCGGCCGGCCCGTAGCGGTCGCGCGCTCCCACCATCACCAACTGCCGTAACCAGCTGTCCTCGGTGTGCCCACCGGGCACGTCGAACGGCGGCAGCTGCGGCGCGATGAGCGCCAGCCCGAACGCGCACTGCTCGCCGAGCTCGGCGGCGGCGGTCACCGCCTCGGGCCGCTGCGCGAACAGCCGGGCCATCTCCTCGCCGGACCTCAGGTGCGAACCACCCAACGGGGCCAGCCATCCGGCGGCCGAATCCAGCGACTGCCGAGCCCGGATGGCGCCCATCGCCATGGCCAGCCTCCTACGCGACGGATGGGCGAAATGCGCTCCGGTGGTGGCGACGACGCCCACCCCGAAGCGCGGCGCGAGGGCGGCCAGCGTCGCGTTGCGTTCGTCGTCGAGGGGCTGGCCGTGGTGGGTCAACTCGATGCTGACCCGCCCCGCCCCGAAGCGGTCCACCAGATCGGCCAGCGCCCGCTGTGCCGCGTCCGGTCCGCCGCCGGAAAGGGCTTGGCGCACACTGCCTTTACGGCATCCCGTCAGGATGTGCCAATGCCCGTCGGCGGCTTCGGTCAGCGTGTCGATGTCGAAGCGCAGCTTGCCTTTCTCGCCGCCGGCCAGATGCGCGGCGGCCAGCTGCCGCGACAGCCGCCGGTAGCCTTCCGGGCCGCGGGCCAGCACCAGCAGGTGCGGGCCGGGTGGGTCCGGGTTCTCGGTACGAGCCTGCGAGCCCAGCGACAGCTCGGCGCCGAACACGGTACGCACGTCGAGTTCGGCCGCCGCCTCGGCGAACCGCACCGCCCCGTATAGACCGTTGTGGTCGGTCAGCGCCAGTGCGCGCAGACCCAGCCGGGCGGCCTCCTCGACCATTTCCTCGGGTGTGCTGGCCCCGTCCAGGAAGCTGTACGCCGAATGCGCGTGCAGCTCGGCATACGAAACGGAAGGAGCGACGGACGAGCGGATGCTCCCGGCTTCTCGCGGCGGCGTGTACGCCCCGCGTTTGTGCGACAGCGGGCCGTCTTCCGCCGGGCCAGCTGGGGTGGGCGCGCCGGCATGGCGCGGCTTGCCGTCGAGCACCCGCTCCATTTCCGCCCAACTCGGCGGCCCATTAAACCAACCCACGTTCCACAGTCTATCGAATGTATGTTCGATTTCGCGCGGGGTAGTGAAAGAGGTTGTTAAACGGGTCTTCAACTTCTAAACACGTTCTTAACCGTCTTGACCTACCGCGATGGGTGCGCCGCGACGGATACTGTTACGGGGCAACGACGGGCGGGAATTGAATATGGGACAGCTCACAACAGCATTGGACACGGGCTTCCTCACCGCGGCGGACCCCGATCGCCAGGCCAGCATGGCGACCGGCGCGGTCGCCATCGTGGACGGCCCCGTGCCCAACCTGGGACGCCTGAAAGCCCTTCTGGCAGAACGTATTCAGTCGATACCGCGGTGCGCTCAGGTGCTGCGGACACACTCGTTCAACGGTGCCCAGCAATGGATCGACGATCCCAAATTCGACCTCACCCATCACCTGCGCCGGGTCGCGGTTCCCCGCCCGGGCGATGAAGCCGACCTCACGCGGGCGATCGCCTACGCGTGCGAGCGCCCCCTCGAATTGGACCGCCCGCTGTGGGAGTGCTGGGTCATCGAGGGCCTGAAAGGCAAATGGGCGATCTTGATGAAGGTCCATCATTACCTCGCCGACGCCATTCCTGCGGCCCACCTCCTCACCAGGCTCTGCGATGACGCCGACAGCGAAATGTTCGCCAATCACATTGAGCCCAAGCATGATCCGGTGCCAGCCAAGAAGCCCGGCTGGGCCGACGCGCTCTGGCGAGCTTCGGCTGTCGCCGGTGCCGTCAGCAACACCTTGGCCGAGACGATCTGGTCGGCGGCACGGGCGTCGTCAGCCGGCCCGGTCGTCACCATGCGGCGCTACAGCACGGTGCGCGTTCCCCTGACCGCTGTCGACGCCGTGTGCGGCAAGTTCCGGGTGACCACCAACGACGTCGCGCTTGCTGCCATCACCGAGGGCTTCCGGGCTGTTCTGCTGCACCGCGGCGAACAACCGCGCGCGGACTCGCTGCGCACCCTGGAGAAGGCCGACGACATCTCGGTGAAGATGCCTTACCTACCCGTCGAGCACGACGATCCGGTGCAGCGGCTGCGGATCGTGCACACGAGCTTGAACCGGCCCAACCCGGGTCAGCACAACGCGGGCCCGAGCATCGTGGATCTGGCGACCAACTCCATGCCATTCGTGTTGTGCGCCAAAGTGATTCAGCTGGTACGGAGCCGGCTACCACAACCTGGCATCGTGACATTGGCCACCAACGCGCCCGGGCCACGCCACCGGTTGGGCCTGATGGGCGCAACGGTGGAGCGCTTGCTGCCGATCCCCCCGACGGCTTCGCAGCTGTCCAGTGGGGTCGCGGTGCTGAGCTACGGCGATGAGCTGATATTCGGAATCACCGTCGACTACGACGCCGCCCCCGAACTCCAGCAGCTCGCCGCCGGTATCGAACGGGAGATGGCGCATCTGGCGGCGCTCAGCCAAGACTCCGTTCTGCTGTTCAGCAAGGATCGGCGCAAACGCGCGACCCGCGCGCTGCCCAACGGCGTCCCCCCCACCCATCCCTCCGCGCGAGCACGCCACTGACCCCACCCAGGCGGCGTCGATCACCGTGAGAAGGTTGGTCGTGCCCACATTGGAGCCGGCCACCATCGACCCGCGCCGCCATGACGCGGTGCTGTTTGACATCGCGTTGGGCACTCCGCAGGCGTTGATCGCGCAACTGCAGGAGGTCGGAGTCGGCACCGGCATCTTCGCGCCGGGTGAGGTGAGCGCGCGGGCGGGACGCTGCGTCGTCGTCGCGGCGAACGCGGCGGCTGTCACCGCCGCGCGCGACGGCGGCTTCGCGTTGGTCATCGGTGTCGGGGACCGCGACACACTGCGCGGCGCCGACACGGTGGTTGCGGACTTGAGTGAAATCACCGTGCGCAGCGGGGACCGACGGATGTCGCAGCTTCCCGACGCGTCGCAGGTGCTCGAGGACCTGGCTGCCCGGCAGCCGGCGGTGTTCTTCGACTTCGACGGCACGCTGTCCGACATCGTCGACGATCCGGACTCGGCGCAGCTTGTCACCGGCGCGGCCGAGGGGCTGCAGAAGTTGGCCCGGCGCTGTCCGGTCGCGATACTGTCCGGCCGCGACCTTGCCGACGTGACAGCGCGCATCGGCCTGCCCGGTATCTGGTATGCCGGCAGCCACGGATTCGAGCTGACCGCACCCGACGGGACACACCACCAAAACGATGCCGCGGCGGCGGCCATACCGGTGCTGGAACAGGCCGCTGCCCAGCTACGCGAGCGACTCGGGTCGATTCCGGGTGTCGTGGTGGAGCACAAGCGCTTTGGCGTTGCCGTGCACTATCGCAACGCGGCACGCGACCGCGTCGGCGAGGTGGCGGCGGCGGTGCGCGCGGCGGGCCAGCGCGACGCGCTCCGGGTGACCACCGGCCGCGAAGTCATCGAGCTGCGTCCGGATGTCGACTGGGACAAGGGAAGAACCCTGCGCTGGGTAATCGACCAGCTGCACGACTCGGCAGGCCTGGTGCCGATCTATCTGGGCGACGACATCACCGACGAGGATGCGTTCGACGCGGTGCGCCACGGCGATGTTCAAGGGATACCAATCCTGGTGCGGCACAACGACGATGGCGACCGGGCCACCGCCGCGCTGTACGCGTTGGACAGTCCGGCCCGGGTCGCCGAGTTCGTCGACCAGCTGGCCTGCCGGCTAACCGACGCCGACTAATCCTGCACGTATTCCACCGCGCCGTCGTCGAGCACCACCCGCGCGTCGCCGCCGCCGGGCCCGGCTGCCTCGGTGCGAAAGACCGCCTTGCCCGGCTCGGTACGCCAGATCAGCGTCGTCAACGTCTCGCCGGGAAACACCGGCGAGGTAAACCGCGAATCGATCGAGATGATGTTGGCCGCAAGACCCTTGCCGAGCTCGGTGACCAGCGCACGGCCCAACACCCCATAGGAGCACAGGCCGTGCAGGATCGGCTTGGGGAAACCGGCCAACTCCCGGGCGAACCACGGGTCGCTGTGCAGCGGGTTACGGTCACCGGAGAGCCGGTAGATCAGCGCCTGATCCTCGCGGGTGGGCAGGGCGACCCGAGTGTCGGGCTCACGGTCCGGAAATTCCGGGGCAATGGGGCGCTGACCCGGCTGCCCGCCGAACCCACCCTCGCCCCGAAGAACCAGCGTGGTCAGCGTCTCGGCGATCAGCTGCCCCGAGTCCGGGTCGGTACCGCGGCCGCGCAGCATGACGATCGCGTTCTTGCCCTCGCCCTTGTCCTGCAGATCGGCGACCTCGGTGACCACCGACAGCTTGCCCGCTGCCGGTAGCGGCGCGTGCAGCCGGATGCCTTGCGAGCCGTGTAACAGCATGGCCCAGTTGAACTTTCCGATCTTGCCCGCCGCCCCGAAGGCCGGGCAGCAGATCACCGCGTAGGTGGGCAGCACCTGCTGGGTGATGTCGTGGCTGTTCTCGGTGGTGAACGAGAGGTCGTCGAGCCCCGCGCCGACGCCGAGCGCGTAGAGCATCGTGTCCCGGTCAGTCCATTCGAACAACATCGGCTCGGTCACTGCACCGATGGCACTCGGGTCAATCGCCATACGAGTCTCCTCTCGAGCTACAAGATTCAAGCTTTTCTGCACCCAACCATTGCAAACCCTTCCCCCCGGGGGCGTCGGCAGGGCAGGCTTATCGCCATGGCCACGCGCAGCATGATCGGAAAGGTGGCGGCGGTACTCGCCGCAACGCTCGTCGTCGGTGCCTGCGGCGGATCGGCTCAGGCGCGCGCGATCACGTTGACGTTCATCCGAAACGCGCAGACCCAAGCCGACGCCGACGGGGTCATCAACACCGATCCGCCCGGCCCCGGCCTCACCCAGGAGGGCCAGGGACAGGCCCAGCAAGTAGCACATCGGAGCGGTCGCAACGACTTCGACGCCGTCTACGCCTCCGCCATGGCCGAAGCACAGCAGACCGCAGGGCCGCTGGCCGGCGAACTCGGTAAGCAGGTCGAGATCCTTAACGGCGTGCAGGCACTCAGCGCCGGCTGGTACAACGGCAAACCCGAATCGATGTCGAGCACGACGTACATGTTGGCGCCGGCGGACTGGATCAACGGCGACATCCAGGACAGCATCCCGGGATCGATCAGCGGGAAACAGTTCAACGACCAGTTCACCGCCGCCGTCAACAAGGTCTACAACAGCGGCCACAACAAGCCGGTCGTGTTCTCCCAGGGCCCCGCGATCATGGCGTGGACGCTGCTGAACACCAAGAACGGTAAGAACAGCCTGCTGACCAGCCATCCCCTGCCGAACACCGGCCGTGTGGTGATCACCGGCAACCCGACCGACGGGTGGACGCTGGTCGAGTGGGACGGCATCCGCAACTTCAGCTGATCCCCGCTACCATGGCTTCATGCGGTATGTCGTTACCGGCGGTACCGGGTTTATCGGTCGCCGCGTCGTCTCTCACTTGTTGCACACTCGGCCCGACGCCGAGGTGTGGATTCTGGTCCGGCGCCAGTCGCTAGGACGCTTCGAACGCCTCGCCACCGAGTGGGGCGAACGGGCCAAACCGCTGGTCGGCGACCTTGCAGAGCTGGAGCTGCCCGACGAGACCGTCGCCGAGCTGGGCCGGGTCGACCATCTGGTGCACTGTGCGGCGATCTACGACGTCACCGCCGGTGAGGCCGAGCAGCGCGTCGCCAACGTCGAGGGCACCCGCGCCGTCATCGGTCTGGCACGGCGGCTGGACGCCACGTTGCACCACGTGTCGTCGATCGCGGTGGCGGGAGACTTCGCCGGCGAGTACACCGAAGACGACTTCGACGTCGGCCAGCAGCTGCCCACCCCGTACCACCAGACGAAGTTCGAGGCTGAATCACTGGTGCGGTCCACACCCGGGTTGCGCTACCGCATCTACCGCCCGGCCGTCGTGGTCGGCGACTCGCGAACCGGCGAGATGGACAAGATCGACGGCCCGTACTACTTCTTCGGCGTGCTGGCCAAGCTGGCCATCCTGCCGTCGTTGACCCCAATCCTGCTGCCCGACACCGGGCGCACCAACATCGTCCCGGTCGACTATGTCGTCGACGCACTCGTCGCACTGATGCACACCGAGGGCGCAGAGGGGCAGACGTTCCACCTGACCTCGCCGAAAACCATTGGGCTGCGTGGCATCTACCGCGGAGTCGCCAAGGCTGCCGGACTACCCCCACTGCGCGGCTCACTGCCCCGCTCGGTGGCCACATCGGTACTGAAGGTGAGTGGACGCGCCAAACGGATACGAAACATGGCGGCCACCCAGTTGGGGATTCCCGCCGAGGTGTTGGACGTCGTGGACCTGGCACCCACCTTCGTCAGTGACACGACCCAGAATGCATTGCTCGGCACGGGGATTGAAGTACCCGAGTTCGCCAGTTATGCACCCAAGCTGTGGCGGTACTGGGCCGAGCATCTCGATCCCGATCGCGCCCGCCGCGACGATCCGGACGGTCCGCTGCAGGGCCGGCACGTGATCATCACCGGCGCATCCAGCGGTATCGGACGGGCCTCCGCGATTGCGGTCGCCGAGCGGGGCGGATGTGTGTTCGCGCTGGCCCGCAATGGCTCCGCGCTCGACGAGCTGGTCGACGAGATCCGTGCGAACGGCGGTCGGGCCTATGCCTTCGCCTGTGATGTCACCGATTCGGTGTCGGTGGAGCACACCATCAAAGACATCCTGGGCCGCTTCGGCCATGTCGACTATCTGGTGAACAGCGCCGGCCGTTCGATTCGCCGTTCGGTGGTCAACTCCACCGACCGGCTGCACGACTACGAGCGGGTGATGGCGGTCAACTACTTCGGCGCGGTGCGCATGGTGCTGGCGCTGCTACCGCACTGGCGGGAGCGCCGGTTCGGTCATGTGGTCAACGTCTCGAGCGCGGGCGTACTGGCCCGTAATCCGAAGTACAGCTCGTATCTGCCGACCAAGGCGGCGCTGGACGCGTTTTCCGACGTGGTCGCGTCGGAGACGCTGTCCGACCACATCACATTCACCAACATCCATATGCCACTGGTCAAGACGCCGATGATCGCGCCGTCGCAACGGCTCAACCCGGTGTCGCCGATCAGCCCCGAACGGGCGGCGGCGATGGTGGTCCGCGGCCTGGTCGACAAGCCCGCGCGCATCGACACTCCGCTGGGCACGCTCGCCGAGGCCGGCAACTACCTCTTGCCCATGACCTCACGACGAATTCTGCATCAGGTCTACCTCGGGTACCCCGATTCTGCTGCGGCACGGGGAGTTTCGCTGGTCAGCAGTGATGCAAAGAGCGTCCGCCGGCGGCCCAAACGCCCGGTGCGTGCCGTCGGACGCATCGGGGTTCCCCGGCCTGTCCGCAAGGCGATCCGGCTGGTGCCCGGGATCCATTGGTGACCAAATCCTCGCCGGTCTTCGTCGATGTCGACACCGGTGTCGATGACGCGCTTGCGTTGATATACCTGCTGGCCAGCCCGGACGCCGACGTGGTCGGCATCGCCTCGACCGGTGGAAATGTTGGAGTACAACAGGTTTGCGCGAACAACTTGGGCCTGCTCAAGCTGTGTCGTGTCACCGGCGTTCCGGTGTCGAAGGGCGCCGACGAAACGCTGGCCGGCCCACTGCGAACCCCCTCGAAAGTCCATGGCCCACGGGGCCTGGGGTACGCGGACCCACCGCCGAGCGACACTGCGCTGACCGACTACGACTCGGCGACCGCCTGGGTGCGCGCAGCACACGCCTTTCCCGGCGAGCTGATCGGCGTGGCGACCGGCCCGTTGACCAATCTCGCGCTGGCGCTGCGCGTCGAGCCCGCACTGCCAACCCTGTTGCGCCGGCTGGTGATCATGGGCGGCTCCTATGACCACATCGGCAACACCACCGCCGTGGCGGAATGGAATATCAGCGTCGACCCCGAGGCAGCCGCCGAGGTGTTCGCGGCCTGGTCCGTCGATACCCTGGCGCCGCAGCAGCTGCCGATCTTGTGCGGCTTGGATCTGACCCGCAACGTCGCGATCACGCCGCAGATCCTGGCGAGATTGGCGGCCGCCGCGGGGTCGACCTCGACGGTGATGAGCGTGCACGACGAACGCGGCACCCGATCGACGGCGTCGAATCCGGTGATCCGGCTGATCGAAGACGCGATGCGGTTCTACCTGGAGGGCTACTACGACAAAGGGCACGGATATCTGGCGCATCTGCACGACCCGTTGGCCGCGGCGGTCGCGCTGGACCCCGAACTCGTCACGACCCGTTGGGGACGGGTGGATGTCGAGCTCGCCGGGACACTGACCCGCGGCATGACGGTGACCGACTGGTCGGGGCGCCGGGAACCCAACGCACGCATCGGTGTTGGCGTCGACCCCGCGGTGTTCTTCGACCGGTTCATCGAACGAGTGGGGCCATTTGCTCGTCGGCTCGCCTCGTGAAGGACGGGCTATGGAATAGTGACGTATCTGCGCGGGGTTGCGGTTGTCAGCAGGAAGGACGTTCGCAATGACAGAGCTGGTTACCGGGAAGGCGCTCCCGAATGTCGTGGTCACCGGCATTGCGATGACGACCGCACTGGCAACCGACGCCGAAAACACCTGGAAGTTGTTGCTGGACAACCAAAGTGGCATCCGCACCCTGGACGACTCATTTATCGAGCACTATGACCTGCCGGTGCGCATCGGCGGGCACCTGCTGGAGGATTTCGACCAAGGATTGACGCGCGCCGAGCGGCACCGGATGGGTTGGCTGCCGAGGATGGCCGCCGTTTTGAGCCGCCGGGTGTGGGACAACGCCGGTTCGCCCGAGGTCGACCCCAACCGGTTGCTGGTGTCCGTCGGCACCGGCCTGGGCTCGGCCGAGCAAATCGTTTTCAGCTATGACGACATGCGCGCCCGGGGCAGGAAGGCGGTCTCTCCGCTCGCGGTGCAGAAGTACATGCCCAATGCCTCCGCCGCGGCGATCGGGCTGGAACGGCACGCCAGGGCCGGGGTGTTCACCCCGGTGTCGGCCTGCGCATCCGGTTCGGAAGGCATCGCCCAGGCCTGGCGCAATATCGTCCTGGGCGAGGCCGACGTCGCCATTTGCGGCGGCGTCGAGGTCAAGATCGAGGCGGTTGCGATCGCGGCGTTCGCCGCGATGCGCATCGTGATGTCGACCAAGAACGACGACCCGGTCGGGGCTTGCCGCCCGTTCGACAGGGACCGGACCGGCTTCGTGTTCGGTGAGGCCGGTGCGCTGATGGTGATCGAAAGCGAGGAGCACGCGAAGGCTCGTGGCGCCAACATCCTGGCCCGGATCATGGGTGCCAGCATCACCTCGGACGGCTACCACATGGTGGCACCGGACCCCAGCGGCGCCCGCGCCGGGCACGCGATGACCCGAGCAATTCAGCTGGCGGGGCTGACGCCCAACGACATTGACCACGTCAACGCCCACGCCACCGGCACCTCGGTGGGTGACCTGGCTGAGGGCATGGCCATCAACAACGCGCTGGGCAGCAACAGGCCGGCGGTGTACGCGCCCAAGGCCGCGCTGGGCCACTCGGTGGGAGCGGTCGGCGCGGTGGAGTCCATCCTGACCGTGCTGGCGTTGCGGGATCAGGTGATCCCGGCGACCCTGAACCTGGAAAATCTCGATCCAGAAATCGACTTGGACGTGGTGTCGGGCAAGCCACGGTCCGGTGAGTACCGGTATGCGATCAACAACTCGTTCGGATTCGGCGGCCACAACGTCGCCTTGGCGTTCGGCCGGTACTGACACCGCTTACTCGTAGCTTCCTTCGAGGTACCACCGCCGCTGGCGATAGCACAGTAGCAATGCGCGCTCGTTTTCCAGCAATACCTGGGCGCGGGCGGTGCGACCCGCCGATCGATCCGGATCCCACCACCGCTCGTCGACCGGCCAAGGTCCGGTCCACCAGCGCAGCGGCTCGTCTTGGCCACGGGCGACCAAACGCGCGGGGTCGGCGGAGAATACCCCCCGGCTGGTCACCCGTATCGGATTTCCTTGGGCGTCAAGCAATTCCACCGGGTCGTCGAGCAGCACCGCCGGTGACGGATCCGGCAGCTGGCCGGGCCACGGCAACCCCGGGTCCGCGTGCGGCACCGGCTCAGGATCTATTAGACCCAGCGGAGTCAGCGTGATGCGTTCGGCCGGCCCGCGACCTCCGGACAGCACCGGCACCCGCACCGCCTCCGGACCGAGCAGGCCCTGCACCCGCACCAGCGCCCGTCGGGCCCGCAGCTGGTCCGACCCACCCCCAAAATCCGAGCCACCCCATAACGGCAGCTGCAGCGCCTCGGCGGACACCACCTCCACCGCCTGCAGCCGCAACACAGTCACCGCCGCGGTGGGACGGGGGTTGCGGGCGGTCCGGTTGCTCAACCATCCGTCCAGTTGCCAGCGCACCCGATCGGCGGTGGCGTCCTCGGTCAGCGGCTCGGCGCACCGCCACACCCGGTTCAGTTCTTCGCCGTTGGCCGTGACGGCATGAATGGACAGCCGAGTGCATCCCACTCCGGCGGACATCAGCATCTGGTGCAGCGTGCTGGCCAGCGAACGCCCGGCGAATGCCGCGGCGTCGACCCGGTCGATCGGCGGATCGCAGTCCAGCACGGCCTCGAGTTCGGTCGGCGGCTCCCGCCCCGACGGCCCCCGCTCGGGTTCGCCGCGGGCGAACCGGTGCGCGCTCACCCCGTCGGCGCCGAACCTGGAAGCCACGTCGGTTGCCGACAATGCGGCGAACTGTCCGATGGTTCGAATCCCTAACCGCCACAACAGGTCCGTGAGTTCCTCTCGCCCCGGACCGGACAGGCTCGGCTCGGTGGCCAGCTGCCGGATCGACAGCACCGACAGAAACCTCGCATCGCCGCCCGGTTCTACGACACGACCCGCACGGGCGGCGAAGACCGCGGTGGACAACTGGTCGGCGATCCCCACCTGACACTCGGCGCCGGCCGCGGCCACGCCGTCGATCAGCCGCTCGGCGGCGTGGACCTCGGACCCGAAATAGCGGGCCGCTCCGCGCACCGGCAACACCAGGAGCCCGGGCCGCAGCACCTCGGCCCGGGGCACCATGTCGTCGACCGCCGCAATCACCCGTTCGAAAAAGCGGGCGTCGCGGTCAGCGTCGGCAGTGGCAACGTGCAGTTGCGGGCAACGGGCCGCCGCCTCCCGGCGTCGCAACCCTCGCCGCACTCCGGCCGCACGGGCCGCCGACGAGCAGGCGATCACCCGGTTGGCCAGAGTGACCGCGACCGGGGCCGTCACGGAGTGGCCCGCCGCTGCTGCCGCCGCGACCGCGGGCCAGTCCATGCACCAGATGGCCAGCACCCGGGAAGACATTCGAATTCACCCGGTCCGCGCTCTGCCGAGCACCCGTCTCCCCGCGCACACCCCGCTGACCTGCAGCCGCACTCCGCTGATTCGTCCGAATCCGCAGACGGGGGTGCCTCGGTTACCTGCCGTGATGTCGTAGCCACAGACCCGGGCCTCCAACCGCGTCGGCGCCCCTTGCCAGTCGCCGTCGGTGACCAGCAGGGTGCAGCCTTTGAGACGGGCCCGCGCCACGACTGCCCGCGCCCGGGTCAGCGGCACCCGGCGCCCGCCCAAACCGAGCACCACCAGATCCATGCCGTCTATGAGCACCGCGGCCACCTCCACCGGATCGGTCCCGGGATCCGGTATCACCGCGAGCCGGCTCAGATCCGCCCCCATCTCCACCGCGGCCAGCAGCCCGATATCCGGCTGACCGACGATGGCCGCGTTTCCTCCGGCCGCCGTTACCGCGGCGACCATGCTCAACAGCAGTGACCGCGCCCCCGACAGCACCGCCACCGTCCCCCGGGGTAACTGTGCGGGTAACGCGTCGGCCAGCCACTGCGGGACCGGCAGTTGGGATTCCGATTCCGGCAGCAGGTCATCGGAGCGGGTGACAACCGCCTCGGGTGCCTTCCCGGACAACACCGCTATCTGCCGGCGTAGCGATTCGAGCTGGTCAGCACGATTCTGGCCGGAGGCGATAGCCGCCGTCATACAAGCCTCCTACCAGCGTTTCCTCGATTATTTTCGAATATATGTTCGACTAATTCGAGTAAACACCCACCCCCCGACAACCGTCAAGAAACGTGAGAGGCTGCTTTATGCGGTCGGTGCTGCTGTGGCTCCTGGTGCTTTTTTGTAGCGTCATAGGCGCGGCAACGCCGGCCAAAAGCGAGGTCGGCAACTGTCAACCGGCGGAGTTCTTCGTCACCGACAACGCCGATCCCCTGTTCGAGCCGAAGGCTGACGTGACGATCACCCTCAACGGCGTCGCGGTGACGGGATCGACCCCGCTCGACGGGGTGTACTGGTCCAACGCGCTGCAGCGGGTCACCTTTGAGCGGTCGCGTGAATTTCATCTGTGCAGCGCCGACGAGCCCGCCCTGCACATCGCCGCCGAGGCACTGCGCCGTCAGTTCGACCAGGAATCGGTGCTGTCCTTCGACTACGTGCCGCAGCATGCGGCGGAGGAGAACGCGATCATCATTACCGTGCCGGATGTCGACATCGAGCGCCTCGGCACCGCGCTGGCGGCCGACCCGGCGGCCCGCAACCGGCTGCGAGGCGGATCCGTCACCACCACCGACCACACCCTGATCCTGGTCGCCGGAAACGACGATCGCGATGTTGCCCGCCGGCTGGTCAGCGAGGCCGGCGGCAACTGGAGCGCGGCCAGTATTGCTTATGGCAGAAGCGAATTCGTGGAGTAAGCAAGCCTCGACTGTGCCGGCCGGCTATTCCCACTCGATGGTGCCGGGCGGCTTGCTGGTGATGTCCAGCACCACGCGGTTGACCTCGGCCACCTCGTTGGTGATCCGGGTCGAGATGCGCTCCAGCACCTCATAGGGCACGCGCGTCCAATCGGCGGTCATGGCGTCCTCGCTGGACACCGGCCGCAGCACGATCGGGTGCCCGTAGGTGCGGCCATCGCCCTGCACGCCGACCGAGCGCACCTCGCCCAGTAGCACCACCGGGCACTGCCAGATCAGGTTGTCCAGACCGGCCGCCGTCAACTCCTCGCGGGCGATCGAGTCGGCGCGGCGCAGCGTGTCCAGCCGCTTTGCGGTGACCTCGCCGACAATCCGAATGCCCAGCCCCGGCCCCGGAAACGGCTGGCGCGCAACGATTTCCTCTGGCAGTCCCAACTCCCGCCCGACAGCGCGCACCTCGTCTTTGAACAGCAGCCGCAGCGGCTCGACGAGCTTGAACTTCAGGTCGTCGGGCAGACCGCCGACGTTGTGGTGGCTCTTGATGTTCGCGGTCCCGCTGCCTCCGCCGGATTCCACCACGTCCGGATACAGCGTGCCCTGGACCAGGAAATCCACACCAGATCCGTCGTCGCCCACGATGTCTCGGACCGCGCCCTCGAAGGCCCGGATGAACTGGCGGCCGATGATCTTGCGCTTGCCCTCGGGGCCGGTCACACCCGTCAGCGCCTCGAGGAAGGTATCGGCCGCGTCGACGGTGACCAGGTTGGCACCGGTAGCGGCCACGAAATCGCGCTGCACCTGCGCGCGCTCACCGGCGCGCAACAGCCCGTGGTCCACGAAGACACACGTCAGCCGGTCGCCGATGGCACGCTGCACCAGCGCCGCGGCCACCGCGGAATCCACCCCGCCGGACAGCCCGCAGATCGCCTGGCCGTTGCCGATCTGGGCACGCACCTGCTCGGTCAGCGCCTCGGCGATGTTGGCAGCCGTCCACTGGGCGCCGAGCCCGGCGAAGTCGTGCAGAAACCGGCTGAGCACCTGCTGCCCGTGCGGGCTGTGCATCACCTCCGGGTGATACTGCACGCCGGCCAGGCGCCGGGCCCGGTTCTCGAAGCCGGCGACCGCCGCACCCGGGCTGCTGGCCACCACGTCGAACCCCTCGGGCGCCGCCGTGACCGCGTCACCGTGGCTCATCCAGACCGGCTGCGTCGCGGGAAGTCCCGAATGCAATTCGCCGCCAAGAACTTTCAGCTCCGTGCGACCGTACTCGCTGGTGCCGGTGTGGGCGACGGTCCCGCCCAGCGCTTGCGCCATCGCCTGAAAGCCATAGCAGATGCCGAACACCGGCACACCGAGGTCGAACACCGCGGGGTCCAGCTGCGGGGCACCATCGGCATACACGCTGGCCGGACCGCCGGACAGCACCAGCGCCACCGGATGCCGGGCTTTGATCTCGTCGATCGAGGCGGTGTGCGGGATGACCTCCGAAAAGACCCGCGCTTCCCGAACGCGGCGGGCGATCAACTGCGCATATTGCGCACCGAAGTCGACCACCAACACGGGTCGCGGGGAGCCTGAATTCACGGACACCGAGTCTAGTGGAGCGAAAACGCGTCGCGCAGTGCGTCGGCATCACGCTGGTCGCCGTCGAAGTTGATCCGCCGCATCGCCGCCTTGCGCTTGGCTTCGCTTGCCCCGAGGCGGGTGGTGACGAGATCCGCCGCGGCGGCGGTGACCGTCACCAAAGGTTCACCATGGGCGGCGGCGAGACGGCCTTGCCTCACCGCGAAATCGAAACGGCGACCGTCGATCTCGGCACGGTATGCCGCATTTAAACCGGCGGCGCCGACCGGGTTGAAGCCCAGCAGGATCCCGGCAAGGAACCCATTGAGCGGCGACGCCGGGCCACTGTCGATCGGGTCGAGCCGGTCCAGGCCGAACCACGCGACACTCTGCAGGACGGGCAGTACCCGTTGCCAGCTCACGTCGCTGAGCGTGTAAACGGTGCGCCCGACCGGGGCCGGCAAGTCGGTGCGTTCGACGAGTCCGGCGTCTTGCAGCTCCTTGAGTCGCTCGGCGAGCAGATTGGTTGCAATGCCCGGCAGCTCAGCCCGTAGGTCTCCGTAGCGGCGGGGCCCTCCGACCAACTCGCGCACGATCAGCAGTGTCCACCGCTCGCCGAGGATGTCGAGCCCGCGCGCGATGGGGCAGTTCTGGTTGTAGATGCGGGTGGACACGTCGCAACCGTACCGGCGCTAGACATCTTTTTCAAGTTAGTACTTGATTTGTTTGTCCAGTAGCTTTACTGTCTTGTCCATGCGTACCGACCCCGTGTTCCGCAATCACCGGATTCCCGCGCTCGCCGTCATCTGCCTCAGCGTCTTCGTGATCAGCGTCGACGCCACCATCGTCAACGTCGCACTGCCCACACTCTCGCGCGAACTCGGCGCCGACACCGCGCAGCTGCAATGGATCGTCGATGCCTACACCCTGGTCATGTCCGGTCTGCTGCTGTCGGTCGGCAGCCTCAGCGACCGCTACGGCAGGCGGGGCTGGCTCAGCTTCGGGCTGGCCCTGTTCGCCATTACCTCCGGCGTCGCGGCGCAGGTGAATTCGGCGGATGCCCTCATCGCGGCGCGTGCCGCCATGGGCGTGGGCGCGGCAGTGATCTTCCCGACCACGCTGGGATTGATCACCAACATCTTCACCGAGCCGGTACCACGGGCCAAGGCGATCGGCCTGTGGGCGGCCATGGTTGGTGTCGGGGTGGCGGTGGGGCCGATCAGCGGTGGCTGGCTGCTCGAGCACTTCTGGTGGGGCGCCATCTTTATGGTGAACATCCCGATCGCGGTGGTAGCCATCATCGGCGGGATCCTGTTCGTTCCGACCTCCCGCGACCCCGCCGCCCCCCGGATCGACGTCCCCGGCTTGATCCTGTCCGCGGCCGGAATCACCGGGTTGGTCTACACCGTCATCGAGGCCCCCACGTGGGGATGGACCAGCACTCGAGCGATGACTGGCTTCACCGTGGCCGCAACAGTTCTCGTCGGTTTCGCGCTGTGGGAGCGGCGCAGCACCCACCCCATGCTTGACGTGTCGGTGTTCGCCAACCGTCGGTTCTCCGGCGGCAGCCTGGCGGTGACCGCGGGCTTTCTGACGTTGTTCGGCTTCATTTTCGTCATCACCCAGTACTTCCAATTCATCAAGAACTACACGGCATTTCAGAGCGGCGTGCGATTGCTACCGGTCGCCGTATCGATCGCGCTGGCCAGCATCCTGGGCCCCCGACTGGTGCAATGGGTCGGCACCACCGCCGTGACCGCCGGCGGCCTGGCCGTGTTCGCGGCCGGCCTGGCGTGGGCGTCCACGGCCGACGCTGCCACGCCCTATAGCCAGATCGCAGCGCAGATGTTGTTGCTCGGCGGCGGCCTCGGCATGACGATAGCGCCGGCCACCGAGGCAATCATGGGATCCTTGGACGCCGACAAGGCCGGGATCGGCTCAGCGGTCAACGACACCACACGCGAGCTCGGAGGCACCCTAGGCGTGGCCATTGTGGGCAGCGTCTTTGCATCGGTATACAGCGGCGATATCGGTTCGTCCGCAAGCCTGGCCGAACTACCCGCTGATGTTCACTCGGCGATGGGTCGCTCGATGGCAGTGGCGCACAACGTGATTGGGCAGATGTCCGGGGAACGGATCATCGCGGTCCGCGACGCCGTCAATGGCGCCTTCCTCGACGGCCTTCAGGTGGGCTCTCTGGTTTGTGCCGCTATTGCCCTGGGTGCGGCAGTCGTCGTCGTGTGGCTGCTGCCCGCTCGGGGGCAGAGCACTAATGCCTTGGAAATCAACATCGCTGGAAAAGAAAGGCAATTGAACTCATGAACGCAATCGGGAGCACCTATGCCCTGGGCCATGACAACGTGGAGGTGCAGCGGCTGCTCCTGCAAGGACGGCTGTATAACGACTACAGCGAGCATGCGCTGCAACTTGCCGGGTTACGGCCGGGTATGCGGGTGCTCGATGTCGGATGCGGGCCCGGCGACGTGTCGTTCATCGCCGCCCGGCTGGTCGGTCGCAGCGGCACCGTTCTGGGTGTGGACGCCGCGCCCGAGATGATCGCATTGGCCCGAGCCCGCGCCGACGAACAAGGTTTATCAACAGTGCATTTCACGCGGGCCGCAATTGACGCGGTCGCCGTGGACGAACCGTTCGACGCGATAGTTGGCCGGTTGATCCTGATGCACCTGCCCGACCCGGTTGCCACGCTGCGCCAACTCAGCACCTTGGTGCGCCCTGGCGGTGTGATCGCGTTCTCCGAGAACGACATCCCTGAGGCCCGCAGCATCCCGGACATCCCGTTGTTTAGCCAGGTAACAGCGGGGATTGCCCGCGCCTTCGAGGCCATGGGACTCAGTCCGCGGTTCGGCACCACGCTGCACACGATCTTTGCCGACGCCGGCCTGGGCTCACCACGGCTGACCCTCGGCACGCCGATCGGTACGGCCGCCGACCCTGACATCCTGGCCTACGCCGCAGAAGTGTGGCGGTTGATCTCGCCGATAGCAGACCGGCAGGGCTTCGCCATCGACGAGCTTGCCGACATCGACAACTTTGTCCCGCGGTTCCGTGAGCAGGCGCTTGCGGCCAACGCCGTCATCACGATGCCCCCGCTGATCACCGCATGGGCCCGGGTGCAGCCGGCAGATCAATCTGAAAGGCAAATGGCATGAATACTCGCGTATTGGTAACCGGCGCGACGGGCAAAATCGGCGGTGCGGTCGCCGCCCAACTCCTCGAGCAGGGCGTCGCCACCAGGGCCATCGTGCATCGTGACGACGCGCGCAGCGCGTGGTTGCGGGAGTCGGGCGCTGAGGTTGTCGTCGCAGACATGTTTGACATCCAGCAGGTTGCCGCCGCGATGCAGGGGGTTAGCAGGCTCTACTTCAACCCTCCCTATCATCCACACGCGCTCGACAGCGCCGTCACCTTTGCCGTGGCCGCGCGGCGCAGCGGAGTGGAAGCCGTAGTGGCACTGGGCCAATGGCTGGCCAGCCCGCAGCATCCCTCGCTGATGACCCGGCATGCCTGGTTGACCGACAAGTTGTTTGAGCTACTGCCGGATACCGCGCACGTGGCCGTCGATCCGGGATATTTCGCGGACAACTATCTGCAGCTGATCCCAGTCGCCGCTCAACTCGGAGTGTTGCCGACACCCACCGGGGCAGGCCGAAATGCGCCTCCCTCCAACGAGGACATCGCCCGGGTCGCAGTCGGCGCACTGCTCGACCCACACCGTCATGACGGTCGTGCCTACCGGCCGACCGGACCGGCACTGATGTCCGGACCCGAGATCGCCGACGCGGTCGGTCAGGCGCTGGGCCGTCGGGTGCGCCACATCGACATTCCGGCATGGATGTTCATGCGCGCAGTCCGCGTCAACAAGAGGCGGCTGGGCGCCGACATGTTCTTCGAATCCAGTCTGCGCCACTACCTGCCCGAGCACGCCTTGGGAACCTGGGAGTTCGGCGGACCGACCACGCATGTCCGTGACGTCGCCGGTGTCGAACCGGAAGACTTCCTGACGATCGCGCGCCGCTACGTCACCGGACCGGAATCCCGCCGCACCGCTGGCAATCTCATCCGTCAAATCTGGAACTTCATGTTGACCGGACTCGTACCGATGCACCCCTTGGACAAGTTCGATCGACTCCAACAGCATCCCCAGCCCGCACATCCCCAACTGTCCGGGCAGTCGGCACTCTGGCGGACCGAACACACCGAAAGGATCTCCGCATGAACAGCACCATCGACACCCAGTATTCGACCGGCCTGTCGCAGCCCAACATCGAGCGGGCACTGATCGCCGCCGGAAAAGACCTCGAGCACCTGGTGCCCGCCGATCTGGGCCTGCTGGAGGACTTCCACACCATGGGCCGCTACGCCACCGCTGCGCTGGTGGACTTGGTCGAGATTACGACTGACAGTGCAGTACTCGATGCCGGAAGTGGCATCGGCGGCACCGCGCGCTACGTCGCCGACCGCTTCGGCTGCACGGTCAGCGCCGTGGACCTCACCGACGAATACTGCGAAACACACCGCTGGCTCAATCAACTCGTCGGGCTGGATCAACGGATATCGGTTCATCAGGGCGACGTCACCCAACTCCCCTTCACTGACGGCAGCTTCGACATCGCCATCAGCCAGCATGTTCAGATGAACGTGGCCGACAAGGCGCGCCTCTACGCCGAAGCCCGCCGCGTGCTGGTCACAGGTGGTCGTCTTGCCATGTGGGACATCGTGGTTGACCGCGGCCAACTCGACTTTCCACTGCCGTGGGCCGATCAACCCACACACAGCCATCTGGTCAGCTCCGATGACTTGCGCGCCGTCGTCGAGTCTTCCGGGTTCGCCATCGAACAGTGGAATGATCTGTCCGACCAGGCGAGCGCACTCATGCAAGCCCTGCTGGCTCAGCCCGCTAACCCGCTGGGTCTGCACGCCTTCGTCACCGACTTCGCCCGCAAAGCCGAAAACCTGACGGCCGCGTTGTCGGACGGACGGCTGCGGGTTATCCAAGGAGTTGCTCGAGTGATCGTCGGAAGTTAACGCTATGCAGCGCAACGGTATTCCAGACCAGAGCTACACAAAGACATGGAGTGGAGGTCGCGGCGAGGTCAAGTTTCTCCGGCGCTCCGACGGGTCCCGGCTGCGCTACTTCACTGCGGGAACGGGGCCACCGCTGGTTCTGCTCCACACGGTTCGCACGCAGTTGGACTATTTCCAGCGTGTCATTCCTGCGCTCTGGGATGAATTCACGGTATTCGCAGTGGATTTGCCCGGCATGGGTTGGTCCGACATCGCCGCCGGTTCCCGGTACGGCGAGCCCGAATTACGCAGCGCCGTAGTCGAATTCGTCAAATTCCTCGCCCTGCACGACGTAACCTTGGTCGGCGAATCGATGGGCGCGGCCCTTGGGCTATTGGCCTCAATCGACCTGCCGGACAACGTGAGCACGGTAATCGCCTTCAACCCCTACGACTACCCAAGCGGCCTCGAACGCGGCAACTGGTTTGCCCGCCTGATCGGAACGGCCGTCCGCCTGCCCGGTTTTGGACCGATCTTCGCTCGGCTGGAGAATCAACTCATTCTGGGAGGCGTGCTGCGGGGCGGCTTCGCCGACCACCGCGCGCTGCCGAAGGATTTCCTCAGCGAGCTACGGCGCAGCGGCCGCCGGCGCGGCTATCCGACCGTCAACCGCGCCATCATGCGCAGCCTGGGCGGCTTCATGAACGCACGAAACCGCTATCCGCGCGTGACCGTGCCCGTCACGCTGGTGTATTCCGGGGACGATTGGTCGCGCCTGGCGGAACGGCAGCAGGTCTCTCGCCAACTACATGTCGAGGCCATCACGCTGCCCGGCGTCGGGCACTTCTCCGCGCTGGAAACCCCGACTGAGATGATTCGCATCATCCGGCAAAAGGCCCGGTGAATTGCCGACCCGCCGGCGCTCGAACCCCAGAATGTGAGATCGCTGGCGGCACACGGGCAAGCATGGTGGAGTGGTACCGCCCGACTACTCCGACAGTGAGGATCCTCTGTGCTGGGTCTGCCAGAGAAGGTGCGTGCCTGTCTGTTCGACCTCGACGGTGTGCTCACCGATACCGCGAGCGTGCATACCAAGGCGTGGAAGGCCATGTTCGACGCCTATTTGTCCCAGCGCGCCGCGCGCACCGGGGAGAAGTTCGTCCCCTTCGATGCCGCCGCCGACTACCGGACGTACGTCGACGGCAAGAAGCGCGAAGACGGAGTCCGGTCGTTTCTGGGCAGCCGCGGAATCCAACTGCCCGACGGCAATCCCGACGACTCCGGCGACGCCGAAACCGTCTACGGCCTTGGCAACCGCAAGAACGAGATGTTCCAAAAGGTCCTCGACAAAGACGGCGTCGAGGTGTTCGACGGATCGCGGCGCTACCTGGAGGCGGCCACGGCCGCGGGCCTGGGCATCGCCGTCGTGTCGTCAAGCGCGAACACCCGCGAGGTGCTCGAGATCACCGGGCTAGACCGGTTCGTCCAGAAGCGGGTGGACGGGGTGACGCTGCGCGAAGAACACATCAAAGGCAAACCGGCCCCCGACTCCTATCTGCGGGCGGCGCAGCTGCTCGACGTCGCGCCCGACGCGGCCGCCGTGTTCGAGGACGCGCTGTCGGGCGTGGCAGCCGGTCGTGCCGGTAACTTCGGCTTCGTGGTAGGAGTCGACCGAGTGGGCCAGGCCGAGGATTTGCGCCGCAGCGGCGCCGACGTGGTGGTCACCGATCTAGCAGAATTGCTGCAGTCATGATCAGCGAGGAATCCTTTCCCGTCGAGCCGTGGGTGGTCCGCGAAACCCGGCTCGACCTGAACGTCATTGCCCAGTCCGAATCGCTGTTCGCCTTGGCCAACGGGCACATCGGGTTGCGCGGCAACCTCGACGAGGGCGAGCCGCACGGTCTGCCGGGCACCTACCTGAACTCCTTTTACGAGATCCGGCCGCTGCCCTACGCCGAGGCCGGCTATGGGTACCCGGAGGCCGGGCAGACCGTCGTCGATGTGACCAACGGCAAGATCATCCGCCTGTTCGTCGAGGACGAGCCGTTCGACGTCCGGTACGGCAACTTGGTCTCCCACGAGCGGGTTCTCGACCTACGCGCCGGGACGCTGACCCGCAACGCGCAGTGGAGCTCGCCGGCCGGCAAGGAAGTCAAGGTGACCTCCACCCGGCTGGTGTCGCTCACCAACCGCAGTGTCGCGGCCATCGAGTACGTCGTCGAGGCCGTCAAGGACTTCGTCCGCGTCACCGTGCAATCCGAACTGGTCACCAACGAGGACCAGCCGGTGACCTCGGCCGATCCGCGAGTGGCGGCCATCCTGGACAACCCACTGGAGGCCGTCGAACACGAGGCCTTCGAACGGGGCGCGCTGCTCATGCACCGGACCCGGGCCAGCGCGCTGATGATGGCCGCCGCGATGGATCACGAGATCGACGTGCCCGGGCGGGTCGAGGTCGCCACGGACGCCCGTGACGACTTGGCCCGGACCACAGTGATCTGTGGGCTGCGGGCGGGACAGAAACTGCGCATCGTCAAATATATTGCCTATGGCTGGTCCAGCCAGCGCTCCCGGCCAGCACTGCGCGACCAGGCCGCCGCCGCGCTGCACAGCGCCCGCTACAGCGGATGGCAGGGGCTGCTGGACGCGCAGCGGGCCTACCTGGACGACTTCTGGGAGAACGCCGACGTCGAGGTGGAGGGCGACGGCGAATCCCAGCAAGCGGTGCGGTTCGGGCTCTTTCACCTCGTGCAGGCCAGTGCCCGCGCCGAACGTCGCGCGATCCCCAGCAAGGGCCTGACCGGAACCGGCTACGACGGCCATGCCTTCTGGGACACCGAGGGCTATGTACTCCCGGTCCTCACCTACACGCTGCCGCACGCGGTCGCCGATTCGCTGCGCTGGCGGGCGTCGACACTGGAACTGGCCAGGGAGCGGGCGGCCGAACTGGGCCTCAAAGGGGCCAGCTTCCCCTGGCGGACCATCCGCGGGCAGGAGTGCTCGGCGTACTGGCCGGCCGGCACCGCGGCGTTTCACATCAACGCCGACATCGCGATGGCCTTCGAGCGGTACCGCGTCGTCACCGGCGACCACACCCTGGAAGCGGAGTGCGGCGTCACGGTGCTCATCGAGACCGCTCGGCTGTGGATGTCGCTCGGGCACCACGACAGGCACGGCGTCTGGCACATCGAAGGGATCACTGGTCCCGACGAGTACACGGCGATCGTGCGCGACAACGTGTTCACGAATCTGATGGCCGCGCACAATCTGATCACCGCGGCCGATGCCTGCAACCGCCACCCGGAGGCTGCGGAGGCGAAGGGTGTCACGTCCGAGGAGACGGCCGCCTGGCGCGACGCCGCCGACGCCGTCAACATTCCCTACGACGAGGAACTGGGCGTCCACCAGCAGTGCGAAGGCTTCACCAAGTTCGCGGAGTGGGATTTCGTGAACGACAACAAATACCCGTTGCTGCTGCACGAGGCCTACGTGCGGCTCTACCCCGCCCAGGTGATCAAGCAGGCCGACCTGGTGCTGGCGATGCAATGGCAAAGCCACGCGTTCACACCGGAACAGAAGGCCCGCAACGTCGACTACTACGAGCGGCGGATGGTCCGCGACTCGTCGCTGTCGGCCTGCAGTCAGGCGGTGATGTGCGCCGAGGTCGGGCATCTCGAGCTCGCCCACGACTACGCGTATGAAGCCGCCCTGATCGACTTACGCGACCTACACTCCAACACCCGCGACGGCTTGCACATGGCCTCGCTCGCCGGCGCCTGGACGGCGATCGTCGCAGGCTTCGGCGGCCTGCGCGACGACGAGGGCATCCTGGCCATCGATCCTCAACTGCCCGACGGCATTTCGCGGCTGCGGTTCCGGCTGCGGTGGCGCGATTTCCGGGTGACTGTCGACGCCAACCACCGCGACGTCACCTACACCGTGCGCGACGGGCCCGGCGGAGAGCTGACCATCCGGCACGCGGGTGAGGACGTGACGCTGAGCACCAAGGCGCCGACCACCATCGCGGTCCGTCCCCGCAAGGCGCTGCTGCCGCCACCGCCCCAGCCCCCCGGGCGCGAGCCCCTGCACCGGCGTTCACTCGCACGTCCCAAACGGGGCCACTGAGCCCGGTCCGGCGGCTGGTTGCCGAACTGTAGCCATGCGACTACACTCGGGCTTAGTCAACTGACTACACTCGATGTTCGTGCAAGGACGACAGCCATGACAGACCAGATAACCGTCACCAAGCTGGGCAGCCGGATCGGCGCCCGGATCGACGGGGTGCGCCTCGGCGGCGACCTCGACCCGGGCGCCGTCGGCGAGATCCGCCAGGCGCTTCTGGCCCACAAGGTGATCTTCTTCCGCGACCAGCACCACCTCGATGACCAGCAGCAGCTGGCATTCGGCGGGCTGCTGGGCACGCCCGTCGGCCACCCGGCCGCCTCCGTGCTCGCCGCCAAGAACTCGCCGGTCATCACGCCGATCAACTCCGAGTACGGCAAGGCCAACCGCTGGCACACCGACGTCACCTTCGCCGCGAACTACCCGGCGGCCTCGATCCTGCGCGCCGTCACCCTGCCCGGCTATGGCGGATCGACGCTGTGGGCTTCCACCGCCGCGGCCTACGAGGACCTGCCCGAGCCGCTCAAGTGCCTCGTGGAGAACCTGTGGGCACTGCACAGCAACCGCTACGACTACGTGACGGCGGAATCCCTTTCGATGAGCGACACCCAACGGGCCTTCCGGCAGGCGTTCGAGAAGCCGGATTTCCAGACCGAACACCCGGTGGTGCGGGTGCACCCTGAGACCGGTGAGCGCACGTTGGTCGCGGGCGATTTCGTGCGTAACTTCGTCGGCCTGGACAGCCACGAGTCGAGCACGCTGCTGGAACTGCTGGAACGACGAATCACCAAGCCCGAGAACACGATTCGCTGGAGCTGGGAGGCGGGCGACGTCGCCATCTGGGACAACCGGGCCACCCAGCACCGGGCGATCGACGACTACGACGACCAGCCGCGGCTGATGCATCGGGTCACGCTGATGGGCGACGTGCCCGTCAATGTGCACGGCGAGCGCAGCCGGGTGGTCAGCGGCGCACCGCTCGAGGTGATCGCGAGCTAGCCGACCGAGCCGACGGGATCGATCGGCAACCAGCGCAGCGCGCCGGGCGCATCCGCGGGCACCACCGGGTGCTTGGGCGCGATCGGGTCCAGCCGGCGGTAGAAATCGCCCTGCAGCGGCCGCTGATCGTCCTCGCCCTTGTTCGGCCACAGCGAGGCGGCCCGCTCGGCTTGCGCGGTGATGGACAGCGACGGGTTGACGCCCAGATTCGCCGAGATCGCGGCGCCGTCGACCACCAGCAGCGACGGATAGCCGTAGACGCGGTGATAGGGGTCGATGACGCCCCGCTCGGGGCTGTCGCCGATCACCGCACCGCCGAGGAAGTGCGCGGTCAGCGGGATGTTGAATAGCTCGCCCCAGGTACCGCCGGCAACTCCGTCGATCTTGTCCGCGATGCGGCGGGTGACCTCGTTGCCGACCGGGATCCACGACGGGTTCGGCTCGCCGTGCCCCTGCTTGCTGGAGTACCAGCGGATGCCCAGCTTCCCGCGCTTGGTGAACGTGGTGATCGAGTTGTCCAGGTGCTGCATGACCAGTGCGATCACCGTGCGTTCGCTCCACTGACGGGGATTGAGCATCCGCAACATCTTGCGCGGGTCCTCGCCCGCGGTGTCGAGCAGCTGCCTCCAGCGCGGCACATCGGTGCCTTGCGGGCCGGGGCCGTCGGTCATCAAGGTCTGCAGCAGCCCCATCGCGTTGGAGCCCTTGCCGTACCGGACGGGTTCGACGTGGGTATCCGACGTCGGGTGAATCGACGACGTGATCGCCACCCCGTGCGTCAAGTCCAGGTCCGGCGAGACTTGCAACCGTCCGGCACCGACGATCGATTCCGAGTTGGTCCGGGTCAACACGCCCAACAGCTTCGAAAGACGCGGCAGCCGGCCGGTATCCCGCATCTTAAACAGCAGATGCTGCGTGCCCCAGGTGCCCGCGGCCAGGATCAGATGGCTCGCGGTATACGTACGCCTGTCCCGGCGCAGCCAGCTTCCGGTGCGAACGGTGCGAACCTCCCACAGCCCGTCGGACCGCTGCTCGAAACTCTTTACCGTCGTCATCGGAACTACTTGCGCCCCAGCAGATTCCGCGAGGCCGAGATAATTCTTGAGCAGGGTGTTCTTGGCGCCGTAGCGGCAGCCCGTCATGCAGCAGCCGCACTCCAGGCAGCCGGTGCGGTCGGGGCCGGCGCCGCCGAAGAACGGGTCCGGCACCGTCTTTCCCGGCGTCTTGGTTCCGTCGGGACCGAAGAACACCCCGACCGGGGTGGGGACGAAGGTGTCTCCGCATCCCATCTCGTCGGCGACTTCTTTGACGATCCGGTCGGCATCGGTGAACGTCGGGTTCTCGACCACGCCCAGCATCCGCTGCGCCTGCCGGTAGTGCGGCATCAACTCGCTGCGCCAGTCGGTGATGTGTCGCCACTGTTGGTCGTTGAAGAACGGCTCCGGCGGCACGTACAGCGTGTTGGCGTAATTCAGCGACCCGCCGCCCACACCGGCGCCGGCCAAGATCATCACGTTCTTCAGCGGGTGAATCCGCTGGATGCCGTAGCAGCCCAGCCTGGGTGCCCAGAGGAACTTGCGCAGATTCCACGACGTCTTGGCGAAATCCGCGTCGGAGTAGCGGCGGCCCGCCTCCAATACGCCTACGCGGTAACCCTTTTCGGTCAACCGCAGGGCGCTGACACTGCCGCCGAAACCCGAACCGATGATCAGGACGTCGTAATCTGGCTTCATCCCCACAGGTACGAACTTACCGCCCGGTAACGTGCTAGTGGCGCCGAACGCTGCCGAATGTGCGCCCAGCCGCACGTTCGGTGTCGAGTGCGCGGCCAGCCACACAGTCGGCGACAGTCCTTAAATGCCGACAGTCAGGCCGACCTTCTGGAATTCCTTGAGGTCGCAGTAACCGGCCTTGGCCATCGATCGGCGCAGACCACCGACCAGATTGAGGCTGCCGAACGGATCGTCGGAGGGTCCGTTGAGCACCTGCTCGAGCGACGGCCGCTCGCCGACGGCGATCTGCAACAGCGCGCCGCGCGGCAGCGACGGGTGCGCCGCCGCGGTCGGCCAGAACCACCCATCGCCGAGCGCCTCATCGCTTTCGGCCAGCGGCGTGCCCAGCACCACCGCGTCGGCACCGCAGGCGATGGCCTTGGCCAGCTCGCCGGAGGTGTGGATGTCGCCATCGGCCAGCACATGGACGTAGCGGCCGCCGGTCTCGTCGAGGTATTCGCGGCGCGCGGCCGCGGCGTCGGCGATCGCGGTGGCCATCGGCACGCTGATGCCCAGCACCTCGTCGCTGGTGGTCACGCCCCTGGTGGAGCCGTAGCCGACGATCACGCCGGCGGCGCCGGTGCGCATCAGGTGCAGCGCGGTGCGGTGATCGAGCACACCGCCGGCGACCACCGGAATGTCGAGCTCGGAGATGAACGTCTTCAGGTTGAGCGGCTCGCCGTCGCGGGCCACCCGCTCAGCGGAGATGATGGTGCCCTGGATGACCAGCAGGTCGATGCCGGCCTGCAGCAGCACCGGTGTGAGCGCCTGCGCGTTTTGCGGGCTGACGCGTACCGCGGTGGTCACGCCGGCCTCGCTGATGCGGGACACCGCCGCGCCCAGCAGGTCGGGGTCCAGCGGTGCCGCATGCAGTTCCTGCAGCAACCGGATGGCCGCCGACGGTTCGGGCTCCTTCTCGGCGGCCTCCACGAGCTGCGCGATCTTGGCCCGGACGTCGGCGTGCCGGCCGATCAGGCCCTCGCCGTTGAGCACGCCCAGCCCGCCGAGCCGGCCCAGCTCGATCGCGAACTCCGGCGACACCAGCGCATCGGTGGGGTGTGCCACCACGGGGATCTCGAACCGGTAGGCGTCCAGCTGCCAGGTCGTTGACACGTCCTGCGAGGAGCGGGTGCGCCGGGACGGCACGATGCTGACTTCGCTGAGCTCGTACGTGCGCCGGGCGGCTCTGCCCATGCCAATCTCGACCATGGCTAGTTCGCTGTTCACCGCGCGTAGTAGTTGGGGGCTTCGACGGTCATGGCGACGTCGTGGGGGTGGCTCTCTTTGAGTCCGGCCGACGTGATCCGAACGAACTGCGCCTGCTGCAGCTCCTCGATGGTCGGCGAGCCGGTGTAGCCCATCGCGGCGCGCAGCCCGCCGGTCAGCTGGTGGATCACCGACGACAGCGGGCCGCGGAACGGCACCCTGCCCTCGATGCCCTCGGGCACCAACTTGTCCTCGGAGAGCGCGTCGTCGGCGAAGTAGCGGTCTTTGGAGTACGACTTGCCGCCGGCCCGACCCTGCATGGCGCCCAGCGACCCCATGCCGCGGTAGCTCTTGAACTGCTTGCCGTTGACGAAGATCAGCTCGCCCGGCGCCTCGGCGGTGCCGGCCAACAACGAGCCCAGCATGGCCGTCGACGCGCCCGCCGCCAGCGCCTTGGCTATGTCACCGGAATACTGCAGTCCCCCGTCGGCGATGACCGGCACACCGGCCGGTCCGCAGGCCGCGACGGCTTCCAGGATCGCCGTGATTTGAGGTGCGCCGACACCGGCCACCACGCGGGTGGTGCAGATCGAGCCCGGTCCCACCCCGACCTTCACCGCATCGGCGCCGGCCTCGACGAGTGCCAAGGCGGCCGACCGGGTCGCGACGTTGCCGCCGATCACCTCGACCTTCTCGCCGACTTCGGCTTTGAGTTTGCCGACCATGTCGAGCACCAGCCGGTTGTGCGCATGCGCGGTGTCCACGATCAGCACGTCGGCCCCGGCGTCGACCAGCATCATCGCGCGCACCCAGGCGTCACCGCCGACACCGACGGCGGCACCGACCAGCAGCCGGCCGTCGCTGTCCTTGGTGGCCAGGGGATGTTGTTCGGTCTTGACGAAGTCTTTGACGGTGATCAACCCGGTCAGCCGGCCGTGGCCGTCGACGATGGGCAGTTTCTCGATCTTGTTGCGGCGCAACAGGCCCAGCGCCGCGTCGGCGCTGACCCCCTCCCGGGCAGTGATCAGCGGAGCCTTGGTCATCACCTCGTCGACGTGCTTCGCGGAATCGACTTCGAAGCGCAGATCGCGGTTGGTGATGATGCCGACCAGCGCACCGGCCTCATCGACCACCGGCAGTCCGGAGATCCGGAACCGGGCGCACATCGCTTCGACCTGGGCCAACGTGTTGTCCGGCCGGCAGGTGACCGGGTCGGTGACCATGCCGGCCTCGGAGCGCTTGACCATCTCGACCTGGCCGGCTTGTTCGGCGACGGGCAGGTTGCGGTGCAGCACGCCCATACCGCCGGCCCGGGCCATCGCGATGGCCATCCGCGACTCGGTGACGGTGTCCATCGCCGAGCTGACCAGCGGCACTTTGAGCCTGATCTTCTTGGTTAGCTGGCTGGAGGTGTCGGCAGTGGCGGGAACCACATCGGAAGCCGCCGGAAGCAGCAACACATCGTCGAATGTCAGGCCTAGCATCGCCACCTTGTGCGGGTTGTCTCCCCCGGTCGGCACCGGATCGTCGGCCAGGCCGCCGACGCGCACGTAGGGGCTGGCGACCAGGTCGGAGCTGTCTTCGAGATGCGACATGCCACGGGACATCGGTAAAACCCTCCATACACGCGCGAAGCGAGAATCCCATCCTATCGGTCCCGGCTGTCAGGGAGTTGCACCTGTTGGCGCGTTGCCTGCCCCAATCGGCCATTGGACGACGCGCGTCTCCCTGCTGGCGTTACCACGGCCCGCTTGCGTAGGCTATGGAGCGTGCGTGACCACCTCCCGCCGGGTTTGCCACCCGACCCATTTGCCGACGACCCATGCGACCCGTCGGCGGCGCTCGATGCCGTCGAGCCCGGACAGCCACTCGATCAACAAGAGCGGATGGCGGTCGAGGCGGACCTGGCCGATCTGGCCGTTTACGAAGCTCTGTTGGCGCACAAGGGAATTCGCGGACTTGTGGTCTGTTGCGACGAATGTCAGCAAGACCACTATCACGACTGGGACATGTTGCGGTCCAACCTGTTGCAACTGCTGATCGACGGCACCGTCCGCCCGCACGAGCCCGCTTACGACCCGGAGCCGGACGCCTACGTGACGTGGGATTACTGCCGGGGATATGCCGACGCCTCGCTCAACGAAGCGACGTCAGACGCCGACGGATTTCACCGGCGCCACTGAGCGCTAGGGCGTGTTGCTTGGCGCCATCGAAGACTGGTGTCGGTGCCTGCCCGCAGCAGGACTCGGGGATTGGCTGGGCGCCAAAGAGGTTGTGCGCGGGCTGATTGCCGTTGGCGACGCCGCGCTCGGAACCGTTGACACCGACGGCGCGGTCGAGACGGCCGGAGCCTGAGACGCCTTGGACTGCGGAGCCGGAAGGACCGCCGAGCTTGGCGGCGGCGCGGCCGGCGGCAGGGTGGCGTTCGGGTCGCGCAAGTCGACTCTCACGTTCAGCAGATTGATTTCGTCCAGCAAGTCTTTTCGCCCGGCACTGTCGTTCATCGACTGCACGGTGCTGCTGACTTCGGCCAACTGGTCCTCGGCCTGCGTCCATTGCCCCTTGTCGATCAGTTGCTGAACCTTCGCCAGATCGGCCTTGGCGGACAACATCGTCTGATTCTGGTTGGCCTCATCGAAGAACATCGAGTGCATGCCGTAGAGCGTCCCCCCGGGACGGGCCTCGACCACCATGGCGCCGAACCCGCTGAGGACCAACAACGTCGCCGCAACCGAGCCGATCGTCGCCAGGCCGCGTCGACCACGCCGCTGCTCCACCATTCCGGCGCGCAGCGCACCGACGGCCTCCTCCGGAGAAACCAGCGCACTGGCCGGTGGCCACCTCAAGTCATCGCGCCAATCCCCCAGCAGGGTGGCCAAGGCGTCATCGTTGGGATCGTCGACATCGATCCGCTGGCGTTCGGCGAGCGCGTCGAGGAGCAGATCGGTTCGGCTCAGCTCGTCCAGGCCCGGCCGGTCCGAGAAACCAAATTCAGGCATAGTCACCTGCCGCGACGATCTCGGATTTGAGCCGTGACAAGGCCCGGTGCTGAGCCACCCGAACGGCTCCGGGCGTTGCGCCGACGGCGGCGGCGGTCTCTTCGGCAGACAGGCCGACGACGACGCGCAGGATCAGAATCTCGCGCTGCTTGGCGGGCAGGATGTCGAGAAATTCGTTCATCCGGCTGACCGAATCGGCTTCGAGGGCCCGTTGTTCAGGGCCCGCTTCGGACGACCGGCGCTCGGGAACGGATTCGAAGGGGTAGGCAAGGTCGCGACCGGCGGCGCGGTGGGCGTCGGCCACCTTGTGCGCCGCGATGCCGTACAGGAAGGCCAGGAAGGGGCGTCCTCGATCCCGGTAGCGTGGCAGTGCTGTCAGAGTCGCCAAGCACACCTCCTGAGCCACATCGTCGGCTGTCAGGCCCCCCCGCTCGACTGTGCCGACTCGCGCTCGGCAATATCGCACGACAATCGGACGGATGGTCTCCAGCACCTCCCGCAGTGCATTTCCGTCTCCCGCTACGGCCTCCGCAACCACAGCGTCGAGACGTTCCGCTTGAATTGTCATCGACGGCGGTATCTCCAACGTTACAAACAGGACACATCGCGGGCTAACTCACGCATTGACCATAACGGTCGAACGCCGTTTCAAGGGGAAGGCCAGGTTCCACCGGCGCGCCGCACCTGGCCTGCGCAGACATCCCGAATTTCAACCAGTTTTTGTGCTGAAAATGTGACGCTTCGGATATCGATTAGCAAGCAGGCGACCGCCCACCGCAGCGGTACCAGTCCCGATCGGCCGGTGGCGTCCAGCGCCGCCTCGGCCACCGTGCGGGCGCGCTCGGTAGCACCGGCGCTGCACAACGCGGCGGCGAGCACCACCTCGCTCTTGATCCGGTGTCGTGTCGAGGCTTGTCCTGTGGTCAGGCTCATGGCTTTTGCGAACTCGACGGCATCCTCGGCATGACGCACCGCGAGCGCGCCGTCTCCGCAGGCCATCGCCAATTCGGCGGCCACCCACCGCCGGCGCACCGGGAGCCGCTCCGGTACCGATCCCTTGATCGGACAGGCCGCCAACGCCGAGTCCGCGCGAGACAACAGCGCCGCCGCGGCAGCGAAACGGCCCACGCCCAACGCATCGGCTGCCAACCCGATCAGGGCGTCGGCGCGAGCTTCGGGGTCGGCGCCGGCCAGCGCGAGGGCACGGCCGTCCCAGCCCCGGGCCCGCGCGT
>DASYJS010000210.1:0-67736 GCA_035996225.1 Mycobacterium sp.
CGACTGCTGGGCGGCGACCCGTGGACCGACGCCGTCCAATTGCACCGCCAAATCGCCTATGTGCCGGGCGATGTCACGCTATGGCCGACGTTGACCGGCGGTGAGACCATCGATCTGCTGGCCCGGATGCGCGGCGGCATCGACGAAGAACGCCGCCGGGAGCTGATCGAACGCTTCGACCTCGACCCGACCAAGAAATCGCGCACCTATTCCAAGGGCAACCGCCAAAAGGTCTCCCTGATATCGGCCTTCTCGTCGCAGGCCGGCTTGCTGCTGCTGGACGAGCCCAGCAGCGGCCTGGACCCGTTGATGGAGAACGTGTTTCAGCAGTGCGTCGCCGAAGCCCGCGACCGTGGCGTCACGGTGTTGCTGTCCAGCCACATCCTGGCCGAAACGGAAGCGCTGTGCCAGCAGGTGACCATCATTCGGGCCGGTAAGACCATCGAGAGCGGTTCGCTGGATTCGATGCGGCACCTGAGCCGCACCTCGATCAAGGCCGAAATGATCGGCGATCCGGGCGATCTCACTCGAATCAAGGGAGTCGAGGACATCAGCGTCGAGGGCAACACGCTGCGCGCACAGGTCGACAGCGAAAGCCTCGGGGAACTCATTCGGGTGCTGGGCGACGCTGGCGTGCGGAGCCTGGTCAGCCAGCCACCGACTCTCGAGGAGCTCTTCCTGCGCCATTACCAGACCGGACGCAGCGAAAAGAAGGTCTCAGCGTAATGAGCACCGTAACCCTGGATCGCCCGGAACACTCTGCACCGCAACGCGGTTCGAATTTCTCGGGCACGCTGGCAATGCTCCGCCTCTATCTACGCCGCGACCGGGTCTCTTTGCCGTTGTGGATGCTACTGCTGTCGCTGCCGTTGGCGACCGTCTACATCGGGAGCATCGAAAAGGTCTACCCCACCCAAGCCGCCCGCGCCGGATTCGCGGCGTCCATCATGGCCAGCCCGGCCCAGCGTGCCCTCTACGGGCAGGTCTACAACGACAGCCTTGGCGCGGTGGGCATCTGGAAAGCCGGGATGTTCCACGTGCTGATCGCGGTGGCTGTCATTCTCACCGTGATCCGGCACACCCGCGCCGACGAGGAGAGCGGCCGGACCGAACTGGTGGACTCGACCGGGGTGGGACGGTATGCCAGTCTCACCGCGGCCCTGATCCTGTCGTTCGGGGCCTCGATTGGCACCGGTGCGATCGGCGCGGCGGGATTGCTCAGCACCAATGTCCCGCGCGGCGGATCGCTGGCATTCGGGGCCGCGCTGGCCGGCTCCGGCCTGGTGTTCACGGCAGTGGCCGCGGTGACCGCGCAGCTGTCGGCGAGCGCACGATTCGCCCGCGGGGCCGCCTTTACCGTATTGGCGGCCGCGTTCACGCTGCGCGCCATCGGCGATGCCAGCTCGGGCACCTTGTCGTGGCTTTCCCCGTTGGGCTGGTCGCTGCAGGTGCGGCCCTACGCGGGCGATCACTGGTGGGTGCTCTTGCTGCATCTGCTGACGGCGGCCGTACTCACCGCCGTGGCGTACCGACTGCTCGCCGGTCGCGACGTCGGCGCCGGACTCGTCGCCGAGCGTGCCGGTCCCGCCACCGCCGCGCCGGTATTGAGCAACGTCTTCGGGTTAGCCTGGCGGCTGGATCGTGGGGCGCTGCTGCTGTGGACGGTGGGCCTGTGCCTATACGGCCTGGTGATGGGCAGCGTGGCGCACGGCATCGGCGACGAGATCGGTGGCGGTGTGGCGCGTGACATCGTCGCGCGGATGGGCGGCACCACCGCTTTGGAGCAGGCTTTCATCGCGGTGGCGTTCACCATGATGGGCATGGTGGCATCCGCATTCGCGGTCTCGCTCACCCTGCGACTGCACCAGGAAGAATCCAGCTTGCGAGCCGAGACGACGCTGGCCGGGGCGGTGTCGCGAACTCGTTGGGTGGCAAGCCATTTGGTGGCCGCCCTGCTCGGGTCCGCGGTGGCGATGCTGGCCGCGGGCGTGACGGGTGGACTCCTCTACGGTGCCGCAGCCGACGACGTCGGCGGCAAGTTGCCGATGGTCCTCGGAGCCGCGGCCGTGCAGTTGCCGGCCGTCTGGCTGGCGTCGGCCGTGGCCGTCGGGTTATTCGGTCTCGCACCACGGTTCACCGCAGTGGCCTGGGGCATACTGATCGCCTTCGTCGCCTTGTACCTGATCGGTTCGTTGGCGGGTTTCCCGCAGTGGGTGCTTGATCTCGAACCCTTCGCGCACGTTCCGCGGGTCGGCAGCGACTTCACCGTCGTGCCGGTGCTGTGGCTGCTGGCCGTCGATGCGGCACTGATCGCGTTGGGGGCCATGGCATTCCGACGTCGGGATCTCCGCTCATGAACACCGCTATTCGAGCGACGGCATCGTCGGTTTTCGGGCTGGCCATCTTGGCCTTGCTGCTGTTCCTGCCGGCCGGCACGCTCAACTATTGGCAGGCATGGGCTTTCATTGCTACCACCCTGGTGGCGACGATCTTCCCGAGCATTTACATCGCCCGGACAAACCCGGCCGCGTTGCAGCGCCGCATGCACGGCGGCCCACGGGCGGAAGCCAGAACACTGCAGAAGATCGTGATCACCAGCGTATTCGTGGAACTCATCGTGATGCTGGTGTTTTGCGCGTACGACCATCGGATGGGTTGGTCGCAGCCGCCCAACTGGGTGTGCCTGCTCGGCGATGTTCTGGTAGCGACCGGACTCGGTATCGCCATGTTGGTGGTCATCCAGAACGGCTATGCCGCCGCCACGGTGACGGTGGAGAAGGGTCAGCAGGTGGTCGCCGCCGGCGTCTACACGTTTGTCCGGCACCCGATGTACGTCGGCAACGTGATCATGATGGTCGGTGTACCTCTGGCACTGGGCTCGTACTGGGGACTTTTGTTCGTCCTCCCGGGCGTGGCGACCCTCGTCTTCCGGATCCGCGACGAGGAAACGATGCTCTCCCAGGAATTGGCCGGCTACCGCGAGTACGCCCACCAAGTGCGCTACCGGCTGCTGCCCTACGTCTGGTAGCGGTCTACACCGATGGTGACTGCGCCCGGCTACGCCTAATTGTGGCGACCCGCTGCACCCGGCCACGCCTAATTGTGGCGACCCGCTGCACCCGGCTACGCCTAATTGTGGCGACCCGCTGCACCCCGCTGCGCCGCGCTTGCGGTCGCCACGGCCGCGCTTGCGGTCGCCACGGCCGCGCTTGCGATCGTCACTAGACCGATGGTGACGACCCGCTGCACCCGGCTACGCCGCGCTTGCGATCGTCACTAGACCGATGGTGACGACCCGCTGCGCCCGGCCACGGCCGCGCTTGCGATCGTCACTAGACCCAGACGCCTTTGCCCACCGCGACCACGCCGCCGGCGCTGATCGCGAAACGTTCCCGGTCCTTCTCCAGATCCACCCCGACCATCTCGCCGGGGCCGATCACGACGTTCTTGTCTAGGATCGCGTGGCGTACCACCGCACCGCGGCCGACGCGGGCTCCCGGCATGATCACACTGCCCTCGACGATCGCTCCGTCGTCGACCACAACATTCGACGACAGCACCGAGTTGCGCACCGAGGCCGCCGAGATGATGCTGCCCGCGCCGACCACCGACTCCTGGGCGGAGCCGCCGTTGACGAACTTGGCCGGCGCCAGGTTCTCCGTCGCACCGCGAATCGGCCAGCGCCGGTTGTACAGATTGAACACCGGGTGCACAGACACCAAATCCATGTGCGCGTCGTAGAACGCGTCCAGCGTCCCGACATCGCGCCAGTAGGCCCGGTCGCGGTCGGTGGCGCCGGGCACCTCGTTGTCACAGAAGTCGTAAACCGCGGCCATCCCGTCGCCCACCAACCGCGGAATGATGTCACCACCCATGTCGTGATCGGAGTGGTCGTCGTCGGCGTCGGCGCGAATCGCGTCGATGAGCACCTTGGTGGTGAAGATGTAGTTGCCCATCGAGACGAACGTCGTCTCCGGGTCGTCATGCGTCCCCGGTGGCTCCAACGGCTTCTCCATGAAATTGCGGATCCGGCCGGAGTCGTCGGCGTCAATGCAGCCGAACGCGCTGGCCTCGCTGCGCGGCACCCGGATGCCGGCCACGGTCGCACCGGCCCCGCTGTCGATGTGGAACTGGACCATTTGCTCGGGGTCCATCCGGTACACGTGGTCGGCGCCGAAAACCACTATGTAGTCCGGGTCTTCGTCGTAAATCAGGTTGAGGGACTGATAGATCGCGTCGGCCGAGCCCGTGTACCAGCGCGGGCCGAGTCGCTGCTGCGCCGGCACCGGGGTGATGTACTCGCCGGCGAGACCGGACAAGCGCCAGTTCTGTGAAATGTGACGGTCAAGTGAATGCGACTTGTATTGCGTGAGAACGCAGATCCTCAGATAGCGGGCATTGACGAGGTTGGACAGCACGAAGTCGATCAGCCGGTAGGCGCCGCCGAAGGGAACTGCGGGTTTGGCCCGGTCCGCGGTCAGCGGATACAACCGCTTGCCCTCACCGCCGGCCAGGACGATGCCCAGCACCTGTGGTGCTTCCCTCATGGCTCCAAACCTATCGGCCGTCGCGAGCCGCTGCCAGGGGGAGTCGTCGTGGGCACTGTTCTGACGGGCTGTCCGTCAAGGTATTTGGCTCAGTTTGACGCACCAATCACGGTAATTGATCGCGCTGGTCGGCACGCGGGCGGCATCACCGCCGAATTCACCAGCCGCTTTGCCATCCGACTCGCGGGCGGCGTCATCACCGAACTACGGTGCGGAGTATGCGGGTGGCGATGATGACTCGGGAGTACCCACCAGACGTCTACGGCGGAGCCGGAGTACACGTCACCGAGCTCGTCGCCCAACTACGCGGACTGTGCACTGTCGATGTGCACTGCGTAGGCGAACCCCGCCCGGGCGCCATCGCACATCAGCCCGACCCGCGAATCCACGATGCCAATCCCGCGCTGTCCACCCTGTCGGCGGATCTGCTGATGGCCAACGCCGCATCGGAGGCCACGGTCGTGCATTCGCACACCTGGTACACCGGCATGGCCGGGCACCTGACCGCGTTGCTCTACGACATCCCCCACATTCTGACCGCCCACTCGCTGGAACCGCTGCGGCCGTGGAAGGCCGAGCAACTCGGCGGCGGTTACCGGGTGTCGACCTGGGTGGAGCGCACCGCGGTGCTGGCGGCCGATGCCGTCATCGCGGTGAGCGCCGGTATGCGCGAGGACGTACTGCGGGTCTACCCGACGCTGGATCCGAGCCAGGTACACGTCATCCGCAACGGGGTCGACACCGACGTGTGGTATCCGGCCGGACCGGTGAGCACGGGGTCGGTGCTGGCCGAGCTCGGGGTTGATCCGAACCGGCCGATGGTGGCATTCGTCGGACGCATCACCCGGCAGAAAGGCGTTGGCCACCTGGTGGCCGCCGCGCATCAATTCAGCCCGGACGTGCAATTAGTGCTCTGCGCAGGCGCTCCCGACACCCCGGAGATCGCCGGCGAAATACGCACCGCGGTAGACGAACTGGCCCGCACCCGCACGGGTGTGTTCTGGATCCAGGAGATGCTTCCCGTCGGGGAACTACGCGAAATACTTTCGGCGGCGACAGTTTTCGTGTGCTCGTCGGTGTACGAGCCGTTGGGGATCGTGAACCTGGAGGCGATGGCGTGCGCAACCGCGGTGGTGGCCTCCGACGTGGGCGGAATACCGGAGGTGGTCGTCGACGGAGTCACCGGCTCGCTGGTGCATTACGACGTCGACGACCCAACCGGATACCGGGCGAGATTGGCTGAAGCGGTCAATAAGCTCGTCGCGGACCCCGCGAAAGCCGAGCGTTACGGACGCGCCGGACGCCAGCGCTGCATCGAGGAATTCTGCTGGGCCCACGTCGCCGAGCAGACGCTGGAGATCTACCGAAAGGTGTGTGTCTAGCGGTCGAGGCCTCGACACCTTCGGTGTGGAGGACTTAGCTGGTGACGCCTTTGAGTTCGTCGCCCAGGGCGGCGGCTTCGTCGGGCGTCAACTCGACGACAAGACGACCACCACCTTCAAGTGGTACCCGCATAACGATTCCGCGCCCCTCCTTAGTTGCTTCCAGAGGACCGTCTCCGGTCCGGGGCTTCATCGCCGCCATCGAGTGCTCCCTCCAGATTCGAGTGGACCCGTCCTCGCGAGCCTGGTCGGCGGCGAGCTAGCCCCGCCAGCAGATTTCCAGCCATACCCGACATTGAACTGCCAAATCACTCCCCCATTGTTCCCTATTCGGGTCACCAAATGCACAAGACCCATCCCTAGGGCCCTCTCCGGGGCTATGGCGCCGGTTTGCCAGGCCTGGTTGCGCCCCATCTCATCGAGGCGAGGGGACCCAGCAATCGCGGACGTGGTCGTCGACCATCCCGGTCGCCTGCATCAGCGCGTAGGCGGTGGTGGGGCCCACGAAGCGGAATCCGCGGCGTTTGAGTTCCTGCGCCATGGCCTTGGATTCGGCAGTGGCGGACGGGATTTCGGATCCGTCGGCGGGGCGGGGCCGTGTCGGCGGCGCGAACGACCAGAGCAGGTCGGACAGATCTTCGGAAGAATCCAAGTCGGCCACCGCACGCGCGTTGGCAATCGTCGCCTCGATCTTGGCCCGGTTGCGGACGATCCCGACGTCGGCCAACAGCCGTTGCACATCGGCGTCGGTGTAGCGAGCGACCTTTGCGATGTCGAACCCGGAGAACGCGCGCCGGAAATTCTCCCGTTTGCGCAGGATCGTCAACCACGACAGGCCGCTTTGGAAGGCCTCCAGGCTCATCCGCTCGAACAGCGCCACCCGGCCGTGCAACGGGCGGCCCCACTCCACGTCGTGATAGTCGCGGTACAAGTCGAAGTCGGGCCCGGGCCGACCCACCGCCCAGCCGCAGCGAATCAGCCCGTCATCGGTCACGCCGGATCCTCGCTCGCGGCGTCCTTGCCTTTCGCCGCCTCGGCTGGTTCTTTCTCGGCGACCGGCGAGGGGTGGGCCGCCGCAAGCTGGCCGCGCAGCGCCTCGAGCTCGCGGGCCAGCCGGTCCAGCACCCAGTCCACCTCGCTGGTCTTGTATCCGCGCAGCACCTGGGTGAACTTGACCGCGTCGACGTCGGTGCCGGTGACACCGAATGCGGGCAGCACCGTCGCCGTCGTCCCCCGTGGCAGGGGCGGCAACTGCTCACCCCGACCGAACAGCAGGCTCGCCGCGCCGAACAGCACAATCGCCACCAGCACCAACACCACGAGGTACAGCAAGACCAACGCCACGGAATCGATAGTGCCCTATACCGCCGACAGGACGGCCATCAGCGTGGCCGCAACACCTTCATCGGCGGCCGGTCCGCCAGCGACACCGGCCAGGTGCGCTCGGTGTAGCCCTCGCCGTCGGCGAAGAACTGGGTCAACCCGACCCCGGAGTCGGGGATGCCGCAGCGCGAGAGCAGGGTCGCGATCACCTGGCGGCTCATCGCGCCCAGCTCGGCCAGCGGTCGGTTGCGATGGGCCCGCACACCCAGATTGACCTGGGCAATCGCGTCCAGACCCCACCGGTCGAAGGTGTCGACCAGCAGGCCGATCTCCACGCCATAGCCCGGGGCGAACGGCAGCGAGGTCAGCAGTTCCCGGCTGGCCGCGTATTCGCCGCCGAGCGGCTGCAGCACGCAGCCCAGTTCCGGTCGCAGCGCCGCCAACAACGGCCGGGCCACCAGCTCGGTGACCCGCCCGCCGCCGCTGGCCGAGTCGGTGTCACCGACCTTGAGCGGCCGCCGGTAGAAGCTTTTGACCAGGTGGATGCCGTCGCCGATGAGCAGCGGACCGAGCAGCCACGGCACGAACATCGGGTGCGGGTTGATCAGGTCGGAGTCGACGAAGACCACGATGTCGCCGCTGGTCGCGGCAAGCGAGCGCCACAACGCCTCGCCCTTGCCGGGCCGGGGCGGGACATCGGGCAATGCCTGTTCACGGCTGACGACGCGGGCACCGGCAGCGATCGCTCGGATCTCGGTGTCATCCGTCGAGCCGGAGTCCAGCACGATCAGCTCGTCGACCAGCCCGTCGATCAGCGGTGAGATGCTGCCGACCACCGATGCGATGGTCTGTTCCTCGTTCAGGGCCGGCAGCACCACCGAGATCGTCCGGCCGCCCTTCGCCTCTTCAAGCTGCCTGATGGTCCAGGTGGGACGGCTCCAGCTGCGAGTGGTCAGCCACTGCCGCGCGGCGGCGGCCTCGTTGCCGGTCAGCTGGCCGGCGACCAGGTCCGATGCCGTCATGCCAGCCCCCTCACTGTGCGCGCCGGCGGACGGGTTCCCTGGATCGAGGCGACCATTTCCAGTACCCGCCGGGTCGCGGCGACCTGATGCACCCGAAACACGCGCACCCCGGCGGCAGCTGCCAGCGCGGTGGCCGCCAGTGTCCCCTCAAGCCGTTCGGTCAATTCCACACCCAGAGTCTCCCCGACAAAGTCCTTGTTGCTCAAAGCCATCAGGACCGGCCACCCGGTTTTAACAAGTTCGTTCACGTGGCGCAACAACACCAGCCCGTGGAAGGTGTTCTTGCCGAAGTCGTGGGCCGGGTCGATCAGCACCCGGTCGGCGGCCACTCCGGCCGCGATCGCCCGCTCCGCGGCCCCGGTCACCTGGCGAATCACGTCGTCGACCACACCGCGAGTGGTCGTCCCAAAGCTGACCCGGAAGGGACGCGTGCGCGGCAACGCGCCGCCGGTGTGCGAACACACCAGGCCCACGCCGAACTCGGCGGCCACCTCGGGCAGGGCCGGATCGATGCCTCCCCAGGTGTCATTGATCAGGTCCGCACCGGCCGTGCAGGCCAGTTTGGCCACCTCGGAGCGCCAGGTGTCGACGCTGATCAGCTGGTCCGGATAGGCGCCGCGCAGCCATTCGATGAACGGCACCAGCCGGGCGATCTCCATGTTCGCGTCGACGTTCTCGCCCGGGCCCGCCTTGACGCCACCCACATCGATGAGGTCGGCGCCTTCCGCGACGGCCCGGTGAACGGCGGCCCTGGCGGCCTCATCGCTGAAGGTCGCGCCCTTGTCGTAAAACGAGTCCGGTGTGCGGTTGAGGATCGCCATGACCAGCGCGCGATCCCCCGCAACGGGTCGGCCGCACAGAGTTGACTGCACACGTCCATAGTGCCCGGTCACCGCGGGGGCTTCAGCCTTGCGGTCGCTTACCGGAGGCAACCTCGTCCGGGTATTCGGCGTAGAACGGCACATAGCCTTCGTCGCGGCCCGCCAGGACGTACAACGGGTCCTTCACGTCGGGGCCGTAGGTCTGCTCGCGCAACTCCACCTTGCGGCTCTTGAACGTCGTGGTGTGCTCCAGCGACTCCACCACCCGAACGAACAGCGGCAGCGCGTACGCGGGCAGCTGGCCATACACCGCGCGGGCCAGCGACTTGCCGTCGAACTCGGCGCCTTCGCGCAGCTGAACCGCGGCCATCCCGGCCCGTCCGCCGGTGTGTGGCACCTCGACGCCGAAGACGGTGCACTCCTCGACGGCCTTGTCCGATGCCAGCGCCGCCTCGACCTGCGTGGTGGCGACGTTCTCGCCCTTCCACCGGAAGGTGTCGCCGAGCCGGTCGACGAACGCGGCGTGCCGCATGCCTTGCGGGCTCATCACGTCGCCGGAATTGAACCAGCAGTCGCCGTCCCGGAAAGCGTTGCGCACCAGCTTCTTTTCGCTGGACGACTTGTCGGTGTAGCCGTCAAACGGCTGCAGCCGGTTGACGGGGCTGAGCAACAGACCGGGCTGGCCGGCCGGCACCCGGCGCACCCGGCCGTTGTCGTCGCGCAGCGGATTGCCGGTGTCCGGGTCGTATTCGACGTACACCAGCGGCATCGGCGCGATACCGGTCGTGCGGGGCACATTGAAGATGTTGATGAATGCCGTGTTGCCCTCGCTGGACGCGTAGAACTCACACACCCGCGCGATGCCGAACCGCTTGGTGAATTCCTCCCAGATCTCCGGCCGCAACCCGTTGCCGGCGATCAGACGCACCTTGTGTGCGCGGTCGGTGGCTTTGGCCGGCTGGTTGAGCAGGTAGCGGCAGATCTCGCCGATGTAGATGAAGGCCGTGGCCTGGCTGTCGATGACCTCGTCCCAGAACCGGGAGGCCGAAAACGACTTGCCCAGCGCCAGCGTCGCGCCGGAGTTGATCACCGACGACAGCGCCACCGTCAGCGCGTTGTTGTGGTACAGCGGCAGGCAGCTGTACAGGGTGTCGGAGCTCTTCAGCCGCAGCCCCAGCCCGCCGAAGGCCGCGAGCGCCTTGAGCCACCGCAGGTGCGTCATCACGCTGGCCTTGGGGAACCCGGTGGTACCCGACGTGAAGATGTAGAAGGCGGTGTCTCGGGCGTGCACGGCCGCCACCGAATCCGGGTTGGTGGCCACCGCGCTCACGGCGAAGCGCTCCAGGTCTTCGATGGTCAGGGTCGCGGCGATTCCCGACGAACCGGACTCGCTGACGGCGCTGACCAGGTCGGTCTCCGCGATCAGCACCTTAGCGTCGAGCAGGCCCAGGCTGTGGGCCAGCACCTCGCCGCGCTGGTGGTAGTTGATCATGCCGGCGACGGCGCCGCACTTGACCGTGGCCAGCATCGCCAGCACCGCCTGGGGCGAGTTGCGCAGCATGATCGCGACGACGTCGCCGTGGCCGACGCCGCGCGCGGCCAGCACGGCGGCGTACCGGTTGGCGGCCGCGTTGGCGTCGCGGTAGGTCAGCTGCTGATCGCCGAACCTCAGGAAGACCCGGTCACCGTAGCGAGCGGCACGCTCCTGGAACACGCTGCCGATGGACTTGTTGGAATTGGGCTGGGCCAACAGCCCGGTCAGCGCGCCGCGGACGATCACCGGCAGGTCGGCCAGTACGCCGGGCAGCCCCGACGCGATATCGGTCAGGCCGATCCGTTTGCGCGCTGCCCCGCCGTGGTCGGACACGTGCTCCCTCAATTCCCCTTGACGCGGCCGACCTCAGACAGGGGCGCACGCCTCGATTGCGGCACCCACTTTATCGACCAGCACCAGCCGGTCCATCGCTACCTGCGAGATGTACCCGCTGTCCAGCAATCCGTTCAACCACACCAACAAGCCCTCGTAATGCCCCCACGGATCCAGCATCACCACGGGTTTGTCGTGCATACCCAGATAGCCGGTCGTCCACGCCTCGAACAGCTCGTCGAGCGTGCCGACACCGCCCGGCAACACGATGAACGCATTGGAGCGGTCTTCCATGATCCGCTTCCGGTCACGCATGGTGTCGGTGACGATCAGCTCGTCGGCTTTTTTGTCGGCAAGCTCGCGCCGCACCAGCTGTTCGGGGATCACGCCGACGGTCCGGCCGCCGCGTGCGCGCGCCGCACTGGCCACCGCTCCCATCGCCGAAACATGGCCGCCGCCCCACACCAACGTCCAGCCGCGCTCGGCTATCGCTTCGCCGAGTTCGCCAGCTACGTCAAGCAATTCGGGATGCGTCGGTCCGGACGCGCAGTACACACATACTGCCCATTCACTTGATGAATCGCCGTCGGGGCGCATAACCGCCAAGGTAGACCAAAGCCCACCGGACCGTACACACATGGGCCCTTCGCGCCAGCTAGTCACCGGCGGGACACCGCCCGGCAATAAACTCTGTTCGGTGCCGATTCGATGGAACGTCCCGCAACACGCGTCCACGTTGGAACAGCTGGATGCAGCCCTCGGTGACGGGGCACGGCGCGGCGCGGTGGTGCTCGGACCCGACGGTGTCGGCAAGTCCACCCTGGCGCGGTTGGCCGCCGAGCACTTCTCCAGCGGGCACCCGAGCACTTTCATCCGCTGGGTCACCGGCACCCCGACCGAGCGCGTGGTCCCGTTCGGCGCCTTCAGCCACGTGGTGGATATCGCCGACATCGGGAAGCCGGCCGCGCTGTTGCGAGCGGCTCGGGGCTCGCTGAGCCGTGATCAGCAGGGCGATCTGCTGCTGATCGTCGACGACGCCCACGACCTGGACATCCTGTCGGCCACCCTCGTCTACCAGTTGGCGCTGGCCGGCACCGCTCGGATGATCGTCACCGGCCGTGCGGACGCGGCACCCGAGGCCATCGCGGCGCTGTGGACCGACGGCCTGCTGGACCGCATCGACGTCGACGCGCCCGGCGAAGCCACCAGCCCGGCCGAGGTCGACACCTTCATCGCCGAGTTACCCGCCGCGGCGCGCGCGGTGCTCGACTATCTCGCCGTCGAGGAACCGCTGTCGCTCGCCGATCTCACCGTGCTGGCCGGCGACGGCGCGGTCAGCGAGGCACAGGACTGGGGCGCGGCGGAAACCCGGCTGCGCGACGAACATGCCGACCATCCGGTGGTGTACACCGCCCACCCGCTGTTCTCCGAACGCGCGCGGGCCGCGCTGGGCGCCGAGGGTGCCCGGCGGCGGCGCACCGAGTTGGTCACGCTGCGGTCCCAGCACCCGTTGCACCACCTCAGCGACCGGCTGCGGCTGGCGTCCCTGGCGCTGGACAGCGATGCCCCGCAGCCGGTGGCCGAGGTCGTCGATGCGGCGCAGCAGGCGCTGCGGCTCGGTGATCTCGCGCTCGGCGAGCGACTGGCCCGCTCCGCGTTGGGTCGCTCCTCAGATGCCCAGGCACTCGCGGCGCGGCTGCCGCTGGCGAATGCCCTGGCGTTTCAGGGCCGTGGCCGGGAGGCCGAGGCACTGCTGGCCGCGGTCGACTCCGCCGCATTGTCCGAACCGGAGCTGATGACGTGGACCTTGCTGCGGGCGGCCAATCAGTTCTTCATGCTCAGTGAGCCGGAGCGGGCCACCGCATTCCTGCAGACCATCCGCAATCGCGTCCCCGACATCGGCCCGCGCATCACACTCGACGCGCTGAGCGCAACCTTCGCGATGAACGCGGGCAACATCGGGCATGCCGTCGAAATCGCGCACACGGTGCTGGCCTCACCGGCGGCCGACGACCAGGCGGTGGCCTGGGCGGCGAGCGCGGCCACGCTGTGTTCGGCGCGCCAAGGCCGGTTCGCCGACGTCGAGCCGCTGGCGCGGCGCGCCCTGGGCGCCGAGCACCCTGGGCTGCTGCGGTTCACGGTCGGCCTGGGCGAGACCACGACCCTGGTGATGGCGGGCCGGCTGGACGCGGCGACCGAACTGGCGCAGCAGTTCACCGATTTCGCCGAATTGCAGCAGCCGGGCCGCGCGATCGGCGAGGTGCTGCTCGCGCACGTGCTGATCGCCGCCGGCAGATTCGGTGATGCCACAGCACTGCTCGGCCCGGCGGCCGCCGCGCTGGAACGCACCGGTTACTCCTGGGGGCCGCTGTCGCTGATGCTGCTGGCCACCGCGCTGGCCCAGCAGGGCGACATCGCCGGTGCGGCAAAAGCCTTGAGCAGAGCGGAATCTCGACACGGAACCAAGTCGGCTCTGTTCAGCCCCGAACTGGGTGTGGCGCGGGCCTGGCGGCTGGCCTCTGAACGCGACTCGCACGGCGCGGTGGCCGCCGCCCGTGACGCCGCCCGGATGGCCGAACGCCGCGGGCAGTCAGCCGTGGCGCTTCGCGCCTGGCACGAGGCCGTCCGTCTCGGGGACATCCGCGCGGTGGACCCCTTGGCCCGGCTGTGCGGCGACGTCGATTGCACGCTGGGACAGCTCGCGCTGGCTCATGCGAAAGGGTTGGCGACAGGCGACGCGGCGGCGCTGCGCGCGGTGGCCGAGGAAATGGCGACGGTCGGTCTGCACGCGGCGGCCACCAACGCCGCCGCGCAGGCGCAGCAGTGCGCTCAGCCGCCTAAGTAGGGCCGCAGCATCGCCACCGCGGCGGTGATCGCGGCGGCGGGCACCCGTTCGTCGCGCCGGTGCGCCAGGTTGGGGTCACCGGGTCCGAAGTTGACCGCCGGTATGCCCAGAGCGGCGAACCGGGACACGTCCGTCCAGCCGTATTTCGCCCGAACCTGTCCGCCGGCGGCCTCGACCAGGGCCTTGGCGGCCGGCTGCGCCAGGCCCGGTAACGCCCCCGCCGCGCCGTCGGTCTGCTCGATGCCCAGATCGATCCCGTCGAACACGTCGTGCACGTGTTGCAGCGCCTGCGCCGGGGACCGGTCGGGCGCGAAGCGGTAATTGACGGTCACCGAGGCGGCGTCGGGGATGATGTTGCCGGCCACCCCGCCGTCGACGCGGACGGCCGACATGCCCTCGCGGTACTCACATCCGTCGATGTCGACGGTGCGGGCCTGATATCGGGCCAACCGATCCAGCACCGCACCGAGTTTGTGAATTGCGTTGTCGCCCAACCAGGAACGCGCCGAATGCGCCCGGGTCCCGGTGGCGCTGACCACGACGCGCAGCGTGCCCTGACAGCCGGCTTCGATGTAGCCCGCGGTGGGCTCGCCCAAGATGGCGACGTCGGCGGACAACCAGTCCGGCAGCTCACGCTCGATGCGGCCCAAACCGTTTGCGGCCGCGTCGATTTCCTCGCAGTCGTAAAACACCAGTGTCAGGTCGTGCACCGGTTCGGCCACCGTGGCAGCCAGATGCAGAAAGACGGCGTCGCCGGATTTCATGTCCGCGGTGCCGCAGCCGTGCAACACGTCGCCTTCGTGGTCGGTGCTCCGACGGCTGGGCAGGTTTTCGGCCGCCGGGACGGTGTCGAGATGACCGGCGAGCAGCACCCGCGACGGCAGGTTTCGCCGCGTGCGCGCCAGCACGGCGTTGCCGTTGCGCACGATCTCGAAGCCAGATGTCTGAGCGCGCAGCGCGGCCTCCACCTCGTCGGCGATACGCGCTTCGTCTCTCGACTCGCTCGGGATGTCGACAAGCGCCGCGGTCAACTCGATCGGATCCCCATGCAAGTCCAGCACAATCCAAGTATGCCGAGCAGACGCAGAATCGCACTCGAGGGGGCTTCGCAATGCGGTTCTGTGTCTGCTCGGCGGTCCAAGGTAACCTGACCGCCGTGACTGGAGCTGCAGGTATCGGATTGGCGACGCTCGCCTCCGACGGATCGATCCTCGACACTTGGTTTCCCTCACCGGAACTGACGGAATCGGATACCAGCGCCACGTCGCGCCTCGCATTGTCCGACGTTCCGCCGGAGCTAGCGGCGCTGGTCGGACGAGACGACGACCGCAATACCGACACCGTCGCCGTCCGCACAGTCATCGGCTCACTCGGGGATGTGGCCGCCGACGCCTACGACGCCTACCTGCGGCTGCATTTACTATCTCACCGCCTGGTCGCGCCGCACGGGCTGAACGTCGGCGGCTTGTTCGGGGTATTGACCAATGTGGTGTGGACTAATCACGGGCCGTGCGCGATCGACGGTTTCGAGGTGGTCCGCGCGCGGCTGCGCCGCAAGGCACCGGTGACCGTCTACGGCGTCGACAAGTTCCCGCGGATGGTCGACTACGTCATGCCCACCGGGGTCCGCATCGCCGACGCCGACCGCGTGCGGCTGGGCGCGCACCTGGCGTCCGGCACCACCGTGATGCACGAAGGCTTCGTCAACTACAACGCCGGCACCCTGGGCGCGTCGATGGTGGAGGGCCGCATCTCGGCCGGTGTGGTGGTAGGCGACGGCTCCGACATTGGCGGCGGGGCATCGATCATGGGCACGCTGTCCGGCGGTGGCACAGAAGTCATTTCGATAGGCAAGCGGTGTCTGCTCGGTGCCAACGCGGGCCTGGGCATCTCGTTGGGCGACGACTGCGTCGTGGAAGCCGGCCTGTATGTCACCGCGGGCACCAAGGTCATCACACCCCAGGGCAAAACAATCAAGGCGCGCGAGTTGTCCGGCGGCAACAACCTGTTGTTCCGCCGCAATTCGGTGAGCGGGGCCGTGGAAGTGGTGGCCCGCGGCGGTCAGGGCATCGCCCTCAACGAGGACCTGCACGCCAACTGAACTAACGGCTACAGCTTTGTGCCGCGGGTCTCCGGCAGCAGGTAGGTGGAGACCAGGCTGGCCAATGTGAGGGTGGCCAGCATGACACCGATCGACCAGCTGCCGTAGGTTGCCAGCAGCGTTCCGGCGATCAGCGGGGGCAGGGCCCCACCGATCACCCCGGCCAGGTTTACCGATAGCGCCGATCCGCTGTAGCGATAGCGGGTGGCGAACAGTTCGGGAATGAACGCCCCGGTCGGTCCGCTGCCAATACCGTTGATGGCGAAGATGCCGATGATGGCGACCGCGTACAACACCGGTTTGCCGGTGTCGATCAGCGGGATCACCGCAAACGACCACAGCAGACAGCCTGTCCAGCCCACCAGCATCATTCGGCGGCGCCCGACTCGATCACACAGGCTCGCCGAGATCACCACGGAGACGATGCTCACCAGCCCGCTCAGCGCCCCGACGGTCCAGATGAACTCGCGCGAGTAATTCAGGTGGGTGCGGGCGTACATGGCGAAATAGGTGTTGCCCATGTAGACCAGGGCCATCGAGCCCAGGATGCTGCCCCCGGCCAGGAGGATCTCGCGACCCTGCAGCCGCAGCGCCTCGGCCACCGGTGCTTTGGGCACCAGGTCGCGGGCCTTTTCCTCGGCGAACACCGGGGTTTCGTCGATATTGAGCCGCACGTACAGGGCGAGCGCGATCAACACCCCGCTGATCAAGAACGGCACCCGCCATCCCCACTGCAGGAATTCGGGGCTGTATTCGCCGATCGTGACATTCACACCGAGGAAGGTCAGGTTGCTCAGCACGCCGGCGACACCGCCCCCTAGCAGGGTGAACATGCCGTACAGGCCGCGTCTGTTCGCGGGGGCGTACTCGGCGCTGAGCAGGGCCGACCCGGCGAATTCGCCACCGACGGCAAACCCTTGCATGAGCCGCAGTGCCATCAGGATCAATGGCGCGGCCATCCCGATGGATTCGGTGGTCGGGACGAGGCCCACGCCCACGGTGGAAAAGGCCATGATCAGCAGCGTGGAGATCAGCGTCTTCTTACGGCCCAGCCGGTCGCCGAAGTAGCCGAAGACGGCCGCACCGATGGGCCGGGACAGGAAGGCTGTCGCGAATGTTCCCATCGAGGCGACCATGGCGACGCTGGGACTGAGGTTCGGGAAAAACACGGCGGGAAACACCAGCGCTGCCGCGGTGCCGTAGATCAGGAAGTCGTAGAACTCGATTGCCGAGCCGACGAGACACGAGACCGCGACCCGTGCCATCGGTGTGGCACGCGGCTCCTCCGCGATCGTCGTCACAGCGCCCGCTGCGCGCATCGACTCACCCATGGCACATCCCTAACAGTCCCCTTGGTGTGTGTTTGCCTGCATGTCCACCAACGAAATTATGCGAAGGAGTGAACTCTCGCTCGTCGGAAAACCTGGCAATATCCTGCGTGTCGCTTAAAGTTCCAGCTGACAACCCATGTTGTGACGTGGTGGTTACCCGATTGGTATCGCGGTCCTTAAACGTGCATACCAGAAACGGCGTGCCGTCTCATCCCTCGGATAGCAGCTGCTTCTTGACGACCTTGCCCATCGCGTTGCGCGGCAGCGCGTCCACCAGCCGCACCTCACGTGGTCGTTTGTGTATCGAAAGGTCTTGGGCGACAAAGTTAATCAGTTCGTCGGTGTTGAGATCGGACGAACCGACGACGAATGCGACGATCCGCTGGCCCAAGTCCTCGTCGGGCATGCCGACAACGGCCGCTTCCTGCACACCCGGATGCCCGAGCAGCGACGTTTCGATTTCGCCCGCGCCGATGCGGTATCCACCCGATTTGATCAAGTCAACCGACTCGCGGCCCACGATGCGATGCATGCCTTGGCCGTCGACGACCGCGACATCGCCGGTGCGGTACCAACCGTCGGCATCGAAAGCCTCGGCGGTGGCCTCCGGCCGATTCAGGTACCCGTCGAACAGGGTCGGGCCGCGAACCTGAAGCTTTCCAACGGTTTCCCCGTCGTGCGGGACGGGGTCGCCGGCGTCGTCGAGCAACCTGGTCTCGACTCCGGCCACCGGCAGGCCCACCCAGCCCGGTCGGCGCTCGCCGTCGGCTCGCGTCGACACGGTGATCAACGACTCCGAGGCGCCGTACCGTTCGATGGGCCGGTGCCCGGTCAGCTGTTCCAGCCGGTCGAACACCGGTACCGGCAGCGCCGCGCTTCCGGACACCAACAGCCGTGCCGGTCGCAGTGCCTCGGCCGCGGCCTGATCAGCCACCACGCGCGACCACACCGTCGGCACCGCGAAATACAAGCTGCCGCCGGATTCCGAACCGGCCTGCGCATAACCGGCCGGTGTCGGTTTTCCGGCGTGCACGAAGCGATTTCCGACCCGCAACGACCCGAGCAGGCCCAGCACCAACCCGTGTATGTGGAACAGCGGCAGTCCATGCACCAGCACGTCGTCGGGCGTCCACTGCCAGGCCTGCGCCAGCGCGTCCAGGTCGGCGGCGATCGCCCGGCGGCTCACCACCACGCCCTTGGGCAACCCAGTGGTGCCCGAGGTGTAGATGACCATGGCGGTGGCCTCGGGTGCCGGCTCGGCATAGCGATGCCAGGAGCGGGCATGCAATCGCACCGGGATGTGCGGCAGCCCACCGAGCTCGTCAGGTTCCGGACCAAGCCAGGCCTGCACTCCGGAGTCGGTCAGCATGTGCCGGCGTTCGGCCGTGCCGACATCGGAGGGCACCGGGACGAACGGGACGCCGGCCATCAGGCAGCCCGTGATCGCCAGCACGGTCGACGCGGACGGGGTGGCCAGGACCGCAACCCGGCCGGCGCCGGCGACGCGTTCGGCCACCGATGTCGCGCCGCCGACCAAGTCACTGCGGCTCAGGACGGCGCCGTCGATCTTGACCGCATCGGGGATGTCGGTGGCGGTAACGGCAGCGGGGTTCAGGGATTCCAGCAGCACTTCAGCAGGTTACCGAGACAAGGTGGCGACCCTGCGTCAGGCCTGCTCGTCCCAGAGCTTCATCAGCGTGGACAGGATCTCCTCGCCGCGGCCCAGCCCGGCTAGATGACTTTCGCCCGGCAGGACGAACAGTTCGGCGTCCGGCAGCAGCGACACGACGTGCTGGCCATGGGCGAATGGAACAATGTGGTCGCTGTCGCCGTGCCACCAGCGGACGGGCACTTTGACCTCGCCCAGCTGGAATCCCCAGTCGCGGGTGAACAGAATGACGTCGTTGAAGGGGGCCGCCAGCTGCTTGCGGCTGCCGTTGAGCAGGTCATCGAGGAACATGGCCCCGAACTCGGGCCGGGTGAGCAGGCGCCGGTCGGCTTCGGGCGATACCGCGGCGTACAGATACAGCGCGGTGTTCGCGACCGGACGGATGGCCCGAACCACCAGGCTGGCGCCGATCCGCAGCGGATCGCCGCCCAGCCGCAGCAGCGGCGCCATTCGCTTGCCCAGATTCATCAGACCGCTGGTGATCCCTTCGTCGCCGAGGAACGGCGCGACACCTCCGAGCACGCCGGCCACCACGACGCGATCGGCCAGAACCGCGCCAGCGGCGAGTGCATACGGACCGCCGCCGGACAAGCCGATGACGGCCATCTTGTCGATACCGAGAATGTCCGCGATTGTCCGCAAGTCGTCGGCGAACGCCCGGATGTTCTCGTACCGGTGGGGCGTCGACGAGCCGATCCCGGGACGGTCCAGGCCGATCAGCCGGATGCCGTGTTCTTCGGCGTAGACGCGGGCCTCGGTGGGAATCTGCCGGCGGGCGCCGGGAGTGCCGTGCAGCCAGAACACCGCCCGCCCCTGCGGGTCACCGAATTCGGCGAACCCGATCTGGCGGTCTTCGCCGACCGCGATATTTCCTTCTAGCTTGGGACGGGCGATGTTGAAGGCCATGTCTGCAGCTTGGCATGTGACGTGCCGATTACGAAAAGCGCACGCACTCGAAGCGCTAGGCGTGCAGCACCCGCTCACCGATCACCCGTTGGTCACGCAGGGTCGCCAGCGCGCCCAACGCTTTGGTGACCTCGCCACCTCGGTCGACGAGAAGCTTTGCGGCGTAAGGGCCTGAGATCTCTTCGGCGATTTCGACGACGTGGAGCCCGGCAAGGGGTCCCGTCACGCGGGAAGACCGATGGCCATCGGTTCCATGTATTGATGTATCCCGCCGATTCCACCGCCCTCGCGACCCAGCCCGCTGAGTTTGAAGCCGCCGAACGGCGCGTCACCCGGACTAGCGCCGTTGACGGCGACTTGGCCGGTACGGATGCGGCGCGCGACGCCCACGGCGCGGTCCACGTCGCCGCCCCACACCGCGCCGGAAAGCCCGTACTGGGAGTTGTTGGCTATCGCGACGGCGTCGTCGTCATCGCGGTAGCGCAGCACCGTCAACACCGGACCGAAGACTTCCTCTTGTGCGATAGTCGAATTCGGCTCGACGTCGGTGAGGATCGTCGGCTCGAAGTAGAAGCCGACATCCAAGCCGGCCGGACGACTGCCGCCGGTCACCAGCTTTGCTCCGTCGCCGAGCGCGCCGGCGACGTGCGCCTCGACCCGGTCCCGCTGCGCCGCGCTGATCAGCGGACCCATCTGAACCTCGGGATCGGCGGGATCGCCCACCTTGATCGCGCGGGCCAGCGCGACCAGCCGATCGACGACGTCGTCGTACAGCGGATCGGGAAGCAGCAGCCGGCTGTGCAGGATGCAGGCTTGTCCGGCGTGCATCGAACAGGACTGGAACAGCATCTGCTGCAGCATCTCGTCGGTGACCTCGGTGTCGTCGAGGATGATGCTCGCCGACTTGCCGCCCAATTCCAGCAGGATCCGTTTCATCGTGTCGCCGGCGGCGGACATGACTTGGCGACCGACCACCGAGCTGCCGGTGAAGCTCACCATGTCGATCCGCGGATCGGTGGTGAGCAGCTTGGCCGCCTCGACGCCCGACGGGGTGACGACGTTGACCACGCCCGGCGGGATTTCGGTGTGCTCGTCGATGATCCGCGCGAGCGCCAGCCCGGCCAGCGGTGTCAGCGGCGAGGGCTTGAGCACGACGGTATTGCCCGCGGCCAACGCGTGATTCAGCTTCATCACGTTGAGACAGTGCGGGAAGTTCCACGGCGTCAATACCGAGACGACACCTAGCGGCTCATGCCGCAGCAATGTGGTTCCGGCACCCATCCCGCTGACCTCTTGGTCGGTCAGCTGGGTGGCGAGCTGGGCGGCATGCATGGACATGAACCCGGCGCCGTCGACCTGCATCATGCGCTCATTTGCGGTGCAGCCCCACTCGACCTGGGATAGCGCGAAGAAATCGTCGGCGTGCTTCATGAGGGCGTCGCCCAGCTGGTTGAGACAACCGCCGCGCTGCTCGGCGCTCATCGTGCCCCACGGTCCACTGTCGAAAGCACGGCGCGCGGCGGTGATCGCGTCACCGACCTGGGCGACGCTCGCGTCGGGTGCAGTCGCGATGGTCTGCTCACTGGCCGGGGAGATGTCGTCGTAGCGACCGTCCTGCGGCTCTACCCAGTTGCCGTCGATGTAGAGCTGGTAAGTGTCGACAAGAGTTCCCGGAGTTTGTAGCTGGGTCATCTGCATCCTCACCCGAAGTCGGTCATCTAAACACCCGGTGTACACCCATGCACCTGTGTCGTCAATCACCAATCACGTGAATTCCGGGCTATTGCAGCGCGTTGCGAGTGTGTTGACAGGGTTGGACCGCCAAGAGTAGACACAACGTCGCAGGACACATTGCGGCAAAATGTCGGATCCGGTCGCGGATGGCGATCCTGCTTCATCTCTAGGGAGGCTTGGCCGTGCAGACTACTTTCCCACTGCACTCCCCCGACTTTTATGCGGGCGATCCCTACCCGGCATACCGGGAATTGCGCGCGACAAGGCCGGTGTGCTGGAACGAGGTCACCAACTTCTGGGCGCTGCTGAAGTACGAAGACGTCCGCTTCGTGTCGAGCAACCCGGCCCTGTTCTCGTCGACGAAGGGCATCACCATCCCCGATCCGGCGATCCCGAACCCGGTGCAAGAGGGCAACCTCATCTTCAGTGACCCGCCCCGGCACCGGCAGCTGCGCAAGCTGATCAACTCCGGCTTCACCAAGCGGCGGGTGGCGGTGCTCGAACCGAAGATCCGCGAAATCGTGTGCGGGATCCTCGACGGCATCGAACCAGGCTCCGTGCACGAGTTCGCCGAAGAGATCGCCGCGCCGCTGCCCACCCGGATGATCGCCGAGCTGATCGGCGCCCCGCCCGACGACTGGGAGCAATTCCGGGCCTGGTCGGACGCGGCCACCGGGAACGCGGACCCCGAGATCGAGCTCGACTCACTCGTGGCGATGGGACAGCTCTACGAGTACTTCCAGAAACTGATCGCCGCCCGCCGGGTCGAGCCGCGCAACGACCTGCTGTCGGTCTTGGCCGAAGCCGAGATCGACCAGCAACGGCTCACCGACGAAGATCTGCTCAACTTCGCGTTCCTGCTACTGGTCGCCGGAAACGAAACCACCCGCAATCTGATCGCGCTGGGCACGCTCGCGCTGACCACGCATCCCGACCAACGCCGCCTGCTGGTCGAGGACCCGGCCCTGATCCCGGCTGCCGTCGAAGAGATGTTGCGGTGGAATAGCCCGGTGGTCCATATGGCACGCACCGCCACGACCGACATCGTGATTCGCGGTCAGCGGATCAAGGAGGGCGACGTGGTGGTGATGCTGTACGGCTCGGCCAACCGGGATGAAGACGTATTCGGTTCCGACTCAGAAGAATTCAAGGTGACCCGGCATCCGAACCCGCATATCGCGTTCGGTTGCGGTGAACATTCCTGTATCGGTGCGCAACTGGCGCGCCTGGAGGCGACGGTCATGTTCGACGAACTCCTGAGGCGCTTCCCCTCGATCGAGCTGGTGGGCGAGGTGAACCGGATGCGGGCCACCATGGTGCCCGGCGTGAAACGCATGCCGGTGCGACTCGGGGCGGGTAGCTGTGGGTTCAGCTGACAATCGCCCGGGTCGGGGCTCAGGTCGCCGCGTACAAACTGGTCAATATGCGGGTCAACGCGGCGATGGCGAAGGGGTGCTCAACATGGGCGAAACCTCGGCCGCGAAGGTGTTCGGCACCGAACCCACCCAGCAGGTCGCCCGTCAACTGCTGGAAGTGCTCGACCACAACGGAATACGCAAGGGCACCGACGCGCCACTGCGCGGGGCCCTGGAATCGGCATACCGGTTTGCGGTCATCAACACGTTCGGCGGCGGCGCCAACGAAATTCAGCGTGACATCATCGCCATGGCGGGATTGGGCATGCCGCGAGCACCTCGTGACCTTCGGGCTCCAAACGATGGTCAAGACAAATCAGGAGGATCCAGCAAGTGACCGACCAAGATACCGAGTTCCGCGCCAAGCTGCGGGGCCTCGTCGACCAACCCACCGGGGGCAGCGGAAAGCCAACCCTTGCACCGGATCCGGTGAACCAGCCGATGATCCGGCATTGGGCTTACGCGCTCGACGACATGAACCCGGTCTACCTCGATCCGGAGTTCGCGGCCGCGTCGCGGTTCGGCGGCATCGTGTCCCCGCCGGTCATGCTGCAAACCTGGACGATGCCGTCTCCGAAGCTGGAGGGGATCGGCGAGCGCGGCGGCGCGCCGATGGAGATCAAGGACAACCCGACCGCGTTCCTCGACGAAGCCGGATACAGCAGCACCGTGGCGACCAACTCGGAGTTCGAGATCGAACGCTATCCCCGCCTTGGCGACATGATCAGTGCAACCTCGGTGTTCGAGGAAGTCTCCGAGGAGAAGAAGACGGCGAAGGGATCCGGCTTCTTTTTGACCTGGGTGATCACCTACACCGACCAGAACGGCGAAGTGCTCGGCCGACAGCGATTCCGGGTGCTGCGCTTCAGGCCGGAGAACTCATGACCACCCGACTGGCACCGGCGATCAGTCCGGACACCGAATTCTTCTGGAATGGGCTGCGCGAACACAAGCTGCTGATCCAGCGCTGCAACGGATGTGGGACACTGCGCAATCCGCCGCGGCCGATGTGCCCCAACTGCCGTTCCCTGGACTGGGAAGCCATCGAATCCTCGGGCCGCGGAACCGTTTACAGCTACGTGATGCCGCACGAACCCAAGTTTCCGTTCTTCGAATATCCCTACATCGTCGTGCTGGTGGAGCTCGCCGAAGGGGTGCGGCTGGTGTCGAACCTGTGCGAGATCGACCCGGCGGACGTCACGGTCGGGATGCCGGTCGAAGTCTTCTACCAGACTTTCGACAGCGCCGGCTCGCAAGACCTTGTGCTGCACCAGTTCCGGCCTGGCACCTAGGTCGCCTGATGCGCGCATCGCGAAGTTCTGGGCCGCCGACGCCGGTGCTCGCGTCGCCGCCACCACCCAGCATGTGGACGGCGGCATCGGGATCGACATCACCGATCCCCTGCACCGTTATTTCCTCTGGGCCAAGCACAACGAGCTCACTCTTGGTTCGGCCACCGCGCAGCTGGCCGGTATCGGCCACACCTACCCCTGAAGAAGGAAACCGATGACGACGACCGCAAACCGCACCACCACCTTGAAGTGGGCCGACATCAACGTCGGCGACGAGGTCACTGGGCTCGAGATCGCGATCACCACAACGTTGATCGTCGCCGGCGCGATCGCCTCGCGTGACTTCATGCCGGTACACCACGACCGCGACTACGCCAACAAGCAGGGCTCACCCAACTTGTTCATGAACATCCTGACGACCAATGGGTATTGCGTTCGTTTCCTCACCGACTGGGCCGGCCCCGAAGCGATGGTCAAGAATCTGTCGATTCGCCTCGGCGTCCCGTGCTTCCCCGACGACCCGCTGCGCTTCACCGGCAGCGTGACGGCCAAGTCTAGAGGCCCTGAGGGGGCATCGCCGGCTGAGAACTTCGTCGAGGTTACCTTCAAGGGCTCCAACAGCCTTGGCGATCATGTCTTCGGCACCGCGATCCTCAGCCTGCTCGACGGCGCCTTCGAAATGGACGAAGCATGAGTAGCTCACTGCCCGGCAACTGCGCCATCGTTGGGATCGGCCAGACCGAGTTCTCCAAGGAATCCGGGCGCAGCGAACTGCAATTGGCGTGCGAGGCGGTTAGCGCCGCGCTCGACGACGCCGGCCTGGCGCCCAGCGACGTCGACGGCATGGTCACCTTCACGATGGACTCCAGTGACGAGATCGACATCGCGCGAAATGTGGGCATCGGCGACCTGAGCTTCTTTTCCCGCGTACATCATGGCGGTGGCGCGGCGGCCGGCACCGTGGTGCATGCGGCAATGGCCGTCGCGACCGGCGTCGCCGATGTGGTGGTGTGCTGGCGGGCCTTCAACGAACGTTCCGGATTCCGGTTCGGCGGGAGCGGACGCACCAGCGCGGAGACCCCGCTGTTCATGGCGCACTACGCGCCATTCGGATTGCTCACTCCCGCAGCATGGGTCGCGATGCACGCTCAACGCTACATGTCGACCTACGGAGTCACCAACGAGGACTTCGGCCGTATTGCCGTCGTCGACCGCGCCCACGCGGCCACCAACCCCGATGCCTGGTTCTACCAGCGCCCGATCACGCTGGGAGACCATCAGAATTCGCGCTGGATCGTCGAACCCGTACTGCGACTGCTGGATTGCTGTCAGGAAAGCGACGGCGGCGTCGCGCTGGTGGTGACCAGCGCCGAACGCGCACGCGACCTGCGGCAACCGCCGGCGATCATCGCCGCCGCCGCCCAGGGCGCGGCCGCTAACGGTGAAATGATGACCAGCTACTACCGCGACGACATCACCGGGCTCCCGGAGATGGGCGTGGTCGCCGACAGACTGTGGCGGGATTCGGGCCTCAAACCCCAAGACATCCAAACCGCCTTCATCTACGACCATTTCACGCCATTCGTGTTCACCCAGCTCGAAGAACTCGGGTTCTGCGGGCGCGGCGAAGCCAAAGACTTCGCCACCGTCGATCGGCTGTCGTTGGGTGGTGAATTCCCGATCAACACCAACGGCGGGCTGCTCGGCGAGGCCTACATCCACGGGATGAACGGCATCACCGAGGGCGTGCGCCAGATCCGCGGAAGCTCGTACAACCAGGTCGACAACGTCGAACACGTGCTGGTCACCTCGGGCACCGGCGTGCCCACCAGTGGCCTGATTCTCGCGCCGGCCAGGTAAGCGCGTCCTAGAGGGAGGACCATGACTCAGGCTTCTGCGTTGCCCCAGGCAACAGATACCCGCGAGCTCATCGTCGAGTCCGCGTTCGCGTGTTTCGGCAAGCAGGGCTTGCAGAAAGCAACGATCGTCGACATCGCCAAGCGGGCCGGGGTATCTCGCAGCACCATCTACGAATACTTCAGCGACAAGGCCGCCATCCTCGAAGCGTGCGCCGAGCATGCGTCGCAGCAGTTCTACCGCGAGATGGCGAAAGCGATGGACCGGGGCAGCACCCTCGAGGACAAGCTGTGTTCGGCTGCGGTATTCGTGACTCAGGCGCGCCGGGTCATCTCCTCGGAGAAGTACTTTGACGAAGACGCCGTCAGCCTGCTGCTCACCAAGGACGCGGCCGTGTTGCTGCGGGAAAGCGTGGAGTTCCTCGCGCCCTATCTGTCCGCCGCCAAGCTGACCGGTGAGATCCGCAAAGATCTCGACATCGAAGCCGCGGCAGAATGGTTCGCGCGCATCCTGTTCTCGTTGTTCAGCACACCATCACCCATCCGGGATATGGACAATCCCGACGTCGTCACCGAGTTCGTCAGCGCCCACGTGGTGCGCGGCTTCGCCAGCGACCGCCCGCGGCCGCGACGCGCTCAGTGACCGCGTTGTGCCAGCGCCCGCAGGAAAAAGGTCAGGTTGGCGGGGCGTTCGGCCAGCCTGCGCATGAAGTATCCGTACCACTGCGTGCCGAACGGCACGTAGACCCGCACCTGGTGACCGGCGTCGGCCAGTCGCCGCTGCTCATCGTCGCGGATGCCGTACAGCATCTGGTACTCGAAATCGCCGGTCCTACGGCCTGATTCGCGCACGATATCGGGCACGGCATCGATGATCGCCGGGTCGTGCGAGGCCACCATCGGATACCCCGAGCCCGCCATCAGCACCCGCAGGCAGGCCAGATAGGAATCGGTGACCTCGTCTCGGCCTCGGTAGGCCACCGACGCCGGCTCGTCGTAGGCACCCTTGCACAGCCGGATCCGGGCACCGGAAGCTGCGAATTCTTCGCAATCGCCCAGCGTGCGCCGCAGATAGGCTTGCAAAACCGTGCCCAGCCAGCCGAATTCGGGCCGCAGGTCGCGGACGATGGATAGCGTCGAATCAGTCGTGGTGTGGTCCTCGGCGTCCACCGTCACCCATACACCGGCCCGTTGCGCGGCATCGCAGATCGACCAGGCGTTCTCCCGGGCGATCTTGCATCCGTCTCGCTCCAGCGACTGCCCCAGCGCCGACAACTTGACCGAGACCTCCAGCGGCCGGATAGCGTTGTCCGCCGGATCGCCGAGGTGGCCCAACGTCTCGATCAGGTCCAGGTAGGTTCGCACGGCCGCGTCGGCGTCGTCGGCGTCACAGACGTCCTCGCCCAGATAGTCGATGCTGACCAGTCGGCTCGATTCACGCAGCGCAGCAACACTATTCAGCGCAGATTCGATCGTCTCGCCGGGAACAAATCGGTGCACCACCCGACGAGTGACCGGCATGCCCTCGGCAGCGCGGCGCAACCCTTCGCGCCGGCTGGCGGCCATGATGGCCGGCCGAAGGGTGTTGGCGAATACGCCGGCCATCAATCGGACCCCATATGCGGGTAGGTGTACTCGGTGGCCGGGACGAACGTCTCCTTGATGGTGCGCGCCGACGCCCAGCGCAATAGATTCAGCACCGACCCGGCCTTGTCGTTGGTGCCCGAGCCGCGCGAGCCCCCGAACGGCTGGCGCCCGACCACGGCCCCGGTCGGCTTGTCGTTGACGTAGAAGTTCCCGGCCGCGAACCGCAACCGGTCCTGCGCGGTGAGCACGGCCTGACGGTCGTCGGCGATCACCGCGCCGGTCAGCGCGTAGCGCGACCCGGAGTCGATGACGTCGAGGATTCGTTCGTACTGACCGTCGGGGTAGACGTGCACCGACAGCAGTGGGCCGAAGTACTCGGTCGAGAACGCTTCGTCGGTCGGGTCGTCGGACAGCAGGACGGTCGGCCGAACGAAATAGCCGACGCTGTCGTCGTATTCGCCCCCGACCGCGATCGTGACACCGGCCGCGCCCTTCGCCCGCTCGATGGCGTTGACGTTCTTGGCGAAGGCCCGTCGGTCGATCAGCGCGCCGCCGTAGTTCCTCAGGTCGGTGATGTCGCCGTAGCTCAGCCCGGCCGTCGCGCCCAGGAAATCGTCACCCATGCGCTGCCACACCGAATGCGGGATGTATGCCCGCGATGCCGCCGAGCATTTCTGACCCTGGTAGTCGAACGCCCCGCGAATCAGCGCCGTGCACAGCACATCCGGGCGTGCCGAGGCGTGTGCGACCACGAAGTCTTTGCCGCCGGTCTCGCCGACCAGCCGCGGATAGCTTTGGTAGCGGCCGATATTGGTGCCCACCTGCTGCCACAGGTGCTGGAAGGTGGCCGTCGATCCGGTGAAGTGAATGCCGGCCAGCCGCGGATCTGCCAGTGCCACATCGGAAACCGCCAGGCCGTCGCCGGTGACCAGGTTGATCACCCCGGGCGGCAATCCAGCGGCCTCGAGCAGCTGCATGGTCAGATACGCCGACACCGTCTGGGTGATCGACGGCTTCCACACCACGGTGTTGCCCATCAGCGCGGGCGCCGTGGGCAGGTTACCCGCGATCGAGGTGAAGTTGAACGGCGAGATCGCGTACACAAAGCCGTCCAGCGGCCGGTACTCGCTGCGGTTCCACTCCCCCGGTCCGCTGACCGGCTGTTGCGCCAGGATCTGACGGGCGAAGGCCACGTTGAACCGCCAGAAGTCGATCTGCTCGCACGGGGAATCGATCTCGGCCTGGTAGGCGGACTTGGATTGGCCGAGCATCGTCGCGGCGGCGATCTTCTCCCGCCACGGACCGGCCAGCAGGTCGGCAGCCCGCAGGAATACCGCGGCGCGCTCATCGAAAGGCAGGGCCGCCCACTCCTTCTTCGCGGCCATGGCTGCCTCGATGGCCGCCGTCGCATCCGCGTGCCCGGCGTTGGTCAGCGTGCCCAGCGTGGCGGCGTGCCGGTGCGGCTGGACGACATCGACGCGCTCACCATCGCCCATTCGGTGTTTACCGCCGATGACATGCGGGAGGTCGATCGGATGGTCGGCCAGCGAGGCCAGTTCGGCACGCAGCCGGGCACGTTCCGGCGAGTGCGGGGCATAGTCGTGGATCGGCTCGTTGACCGGCGTCGGCACCTGGGTGATCGCGTCCATGGTGCCAGGATCCTCGGCGCCGCCGCCCATTCTGTTAGCTGATCGGACAAGATGTACCTGGCCTCATAGTAAGATCCGACAATATGCGGGTGCCTGGAGTTGGATTGGGCCAGCTGCTGCTGGCGCTGGATGCGACGCTGGTCAGCCTGGTGGACGCCCCGCGCGGACTGGATCTGCCGGTGGGGTCGGCAGCTTTGATCGATTCCGACGACGTCCGCCTTGGCCTGGCGGCGGCAGCGAGTTCCGCCGATGTCTTCTTCCTGCTGGGCGTCAGCGACGACGAGGCGCTGCAGTGGATCGACAAGCAGGCACGCGAGCGTGCCCCGGTGGCGATCTTCGCCAAGGAGCCGTCGAACGCGCTGGTGGCCAGGGCCGTCGCGATCGGGTCGGCGGTGGTGGCCGTCGAGCCGCAGGCCCGCTGGGAGCGCCTCTACCAATTGGTCAATCACGTCTTGGAGCACCACGGGGATCGCACCGATCCGACGGAAGACTCCGGCACCGATCTGTTCGGCTTGGCGCAGTCGCTGGCCGACCGCATCCACGGCATGGTCAGCATCGAAAACGCCCAGTCCCACGTACTCGCCTACTCGGCCTCCAACGACGAAGCCGACGAGCTACGCCGGCTTTCCATCCTGGGCCGGGCGGGGCCGCCCGAGCATCTGAAATGGATCGGACAATGGGGCATCTTCGACGCGCTGCGGGCCAGCAGCGAGGTGGTGCGCATTGACGAGCGTCCGGAGTTGGGCCTGCGTCCGCGGCTGGCGATCGGGATTTATCAGCCGCCGACCGGACCGCGGCGACCGCCGGTGTTCGCGGGCACCATCTGGGTGCAGCAGGGATCGGCGCCGCTGGCCGACGACGCCGAGGAGATGTTGCGAGGTGCGGCGGTGCTGGCCGCCCGAATCATGTTCCGGCTGGCGGCCCGGCCGTCGACGCATGCCCGACGGGTGCAACAACTGCTCGGCCTGACCGACCCGGACGCCACCACGGCACCGGCCGACGTGGCCGGGATCGCCCGCGAGCTTGGCCTGGCCGCCGACGGTAGCGCCGCGCTGATCGGCTGGGACACGGCCCACACCGGACCCCGCCACCCGCGGCTGGGCGACGTCTTGGCGTTGAGCGCCAGCGCTTTTCGCCGGGACGCTCAGGTCGCATCGCACGGCTCGCGAATCTATGTATTGCTGCCCCAGACCTCGACGGCCCGGTCGGTGGCGTCGTGGGTCCGCGGCACGATCAACGCATTGCGCACCGAACTCGGCGTCGAACTGCGGGCCGCCATCGCTGCGCCGGTCGCCGGCCTGGCCGGCGTCGCGGCGGCGCGCAGCGAGGTCGATCGCGTGCTCGATAGTGCTGAGCGACACCCGATTTCGATCGGACAAGTGACCTCGCTGGCCGAGGCGCGGACCACCGTCCTGCTCGACGAGATCGTCACAATGGTCGGATCCGACGAGCGGTTGGTCGATCCACGGATACGCGACCTGCGGGCGCAGGATCCGGTGCTGGCCGAGACTCTTCGGGTTTACCTGGACTGCTTCGGCGACATCGCGGCGGCTGCGCAGTGGTTGCAAGTCCATCCGAACACGGTTCGCTACCGAGTGCGGCGGATCGAGAAGCTGCTGTCGACATCGCTCGCCGATCCGGAAGTGCGACTGCTGTTTTCGCTGGGGCTACGGGTGCTGGAGCGCTCCGCGACGTAACGCCGGGCCGTCGCCGCGGTTGCGCCCACCAGCCGATTGCGGCGGGTCCGTCCGGTGTTGGGTCTTGACCTGCGCTTTGCGGGATGCGATCGTCCAATCAACGTTAAGGCAAGATCCGGCCGTGGGGGCCCGGGTCAAGAGGGGGACAAATGAACCGTTCGATTGCCACGGGCTTCGGCGGTGCGATCACGAAAATAGCTGTGGCCGTGGCAATTACGGGTGCAGCTCCCGCAGGAGTGGCTGCGAACGCAACGCCCAGCACTGCGAGTGCGCTCGGTACGCCGGTTTTGCTCGAGCAGTTTGCCTCCGATTTGCCCACCGGTCCGGATGATCCCCGATGTTTGCAGTTTCCCGGGTATGCCGCATGTCAGGGCGGCCCATATTGGGTGGGTCCGCCCGCACCTCCCGCACCCCCCGGACCTCCCACCGGCCCACTCGATCCGCAATGCGTTTCCATGCCCGCGGATGCGGCGTGTGTGGGAAGCCCGTTCCTTCCGCCGCCGCCAGAGGCGCCGCCCATCGCCCCGCCTGCGCCGCCGGTAGAACCGATCGCTCCGCCACCAATTGATCCACCTCCAATAGCGCCACCGCCCGTAGAGCCGATTGCCCCGCCTCCGATTGCTCCGCCACCGGTCGCGATGGGTCCATCGGACATGGGCGGTATGCCCGGTCACATCTAGCTTCGGCGGCGAATGCCTTTTTCACCCGCGCACGCCTCCGCGCAACCTTAGTCAGGCCGATCGACAGCAAGCGAAGCGCTTGAGGCACAACGACTGCCGCCCCGGCAACCAGGCATCACTGCCTGGGTTCTTTGCCGTCTGTGTGCCTCTAGATTCGGCACTCTCGGCGTAAAGCAGTTGATACGAGAGAGTTAGCCACGCACTCGCAACGTCGGGTCAATCCCTCTCGCCCAACGGTCATGTTCCCCTAGCGTGTCTGCATGACATCAACCGAACAGGTTCAACCCGCAGCATCGATGCCCATGTTTCGCAAAGTGCTGTGCGTCGTGTACGCGCTTATCGCGGTGGTCGCGCTTATTGCGACGTGGAGTCAGACCGTCGCGTACACGCACAACGGCCTAGCCGCCTTCTTCGACGACTTCTGGCACGACGCCCGGGTCAACCCGTCGTCGCGCAACATCACCGCAGACGCCCTGATGCTCAGTATGTCTGTCGCCATCCTCATGGTTGTCGAAGCCAGGAAGTACGGCGTGCGATTCGTCTGGCTCTACATTGTCGGCGGGTTCTTCGTCGCCATCAGTGTGACGGTTCCACTCTTCCTTATCGCTCGCGAGATTCGGATCGGCGCAGCAGAACGCGCGCGCCTTCGCCCGTTCGATGTGATCCTGCTGGCCGTGTGTGGAGCCGGTGTCCTAGCCCTGACTATCTGGGTCGACATGGGCTGAGTTACTTAAGAGAGTCTTTCGGCGAGTCGCTACCAGCATCTTCTAAAGACTTTGTGGCGAGCTTTGGCGTGACCAGCAGCGGCCTGATGGAACCGTCATCTGGACAACCTCCAGCGACACGGCTGCGCGAATTGCTCAGTGCTCCAAGGGCGATCGAGTTTCGTCGTGTGCGTTGTCGTGCTTTGTCCACAGTCGGGCGTTTATCCACAACGGCCTGTTTCGGCAGTGCGGCTGTTGGCGGTCAACACTAGAATCGAATGCATGTTCGAATACGCAGACAACGCCGCGGTGGTGGCCGCAATCGCCGGATTCGCCCGGGCCGAGTCGGCCGCCGCGGCACGCCGATTGCAGGCCATCGCCGAGTTGGTGCACCGCCAGGCCGACGGCCTCGTCGACCACGGCAGCTGGTGGTGCGACAACTGGGACGCGATCGCCGCTGAAGTTGCTGCCGCACAGGGCATTAGCCACGGCATGGCATCGGGCCAGATGTACTTGGCGGTAGCGTTGCGAGACCGGCTGCCAAGGGTAGCGGCCCTGTTCGCCGAAGGCTCCATCAGTGCGAGGGTGGCCGCGACGATCGTGTGGCACACCGACCTCATCAAAGACCCAGAGATCGTGCAGACCGTCGACGCCACGCTGGCCGGCGACGCGACGAAATTCGGCCCGCTGTCGGTGACCAAGACCGCCCAGGCCATCGACGCCGTTATCGACCGTCACGACCCCGCGGCGGTGCGCCGCGCACGGATTAACGCGCGCGGACGCGACGTGGTCATCGCGGCTGCCGATGGCCAATCCGGCACCGCGTCCTTGTGGGGTTCCTTGTTCGCCACTGACGCAGCCGTGTTGGACCGGCGGCTTGCCCAGATGGCCCACCAGGTGTGCGAGAGCGACCCACGTACCGTGGCACAACGCCGTGCCGACGCGCTCGGTGCACTGGCCGCCGGTGCCGAGCAACTGGCGTGTGCATGCGGAGCACCAGATTGTCCGGCCGCCCTCGACACCGACTCGCGAGCCGGCGCGGTAGTGGTCCACATCATCGCCGAAAGCGGCAGCCTCGGGAGTGCGCCCGATCCCTACACATCGGGCGAGCCCGCGCCGCGACCGTTCACGCCCGACACCACCCTGTCCGAGGCTTTGGCCCCAGACCCCGAACCGCCCGCGCCCGCCAAGCTGCCCGCCGCCCACGTGATCGGCGGCGGCGTGGTCCCGGCCCCGCTGCTGGCCGAGCTGATCCGCGATGGCGCCAAGGTCCGGCCATTACGGCACCCCGGTGCGTCGCCGCCCGAGTCGGCCTATCGCCCGTCTGCGGCGCTGGAGCGCTTCGTCCGTTGCCGAGATTTGTCCTGTCGTTTTCCGGGCTGCGACCACCCTGCGGAGTACTGCGATGTGGACCACACGGTCCCCTACCCGCTGGGCCCGACGCACCCGTCGAACCTCAAATGCCTGTGCCGAAAGCATCACCTTCTGAAGACCTTCTGGACGGGTTGGCACGACGAACAACGGCCCGACGGAACTGTCGTCTGGACCTCGCCGACCGTGCAGACCTACATCACCCGTCCGGGCAGTCGTCTGCTGTTTCCCACGCTGTGTCTGCCGACGGGCGAATTGACTGCTCCCCCAAGCCAATACCGGCCTACCAACAATCGCGGCGTCATGATGCCGATCCGCCGCCGAACCCGAGAACAAGATCGCGTCCGGCGCATCGACGCCGAACGAGCGCTTAACGCCGCCCACGTCGCCGAGCGCAATCAGCCGCCGCCGTTCTAAGGCCCGGCGGTTCACAGTCGCGCACGAATTATGCTCAGCGTGAATGCAAATTCGCGTGTTGCAGCGGATTTTCGTGCGGCTAGGCTTTGCTGGTGGCAGAGAATCCCTCGTCCTATTTGGTGCTGGCTTCCCAGCGCAGCGGCAGCACGCTGCTCGTGGAATCGCTGCGCGCCACCGGCGTCGCCGGCGAACCCCAGGAGTTCTTTCAGTATCTGCCGACCACCAGCCAGTCCCCGCAGCCGCGGGAGTGGTTCACCGGCGTCGAGGACGATTCGATTCTGAGCCTGCTCGATCCGCTGGACGAAGGAAAGCCGGATCTCGCGCCGGCCGAGATCTGGCGCGACTACATCCGCACCGTCGGCAGAACACCGAACGGCGTTTGGGGCGGCAAGCTGATGTGGAACCAGACCCCACTACTGTTGCAGCGCGCCGGCGGCCTGCCCGATCGGTCGGGCACCAGTCTGCTGTCCGCGATCCGCGATGTCGTCGGCGAGGAACCACTGCTCATTCACATCCACCGGCCCGATGTGGTCTCCCAGGCGGTGTCGTTCTGGCGAGCGGTGCAGACGCGGGTGTGGCGGGGCAGGCCCGATCCGGCCCGCGACGCGCGTGCCACCTATCACGCCGGGGCCATCGCGCACGTCGTCACGATGCTGCGCGACCAGGAGAAGGGCTGGCAAGCCTGGTTCGCCGCGGAAGACGTCAAACCGCTGGAAGTTCCCTATCCGGTGTTGTGGCGCAATCTGACTCAGGTGGTGGGCACTGTCCTCGAGGGGTTGGGGCTCGACCCGCAGCTGGCGCCCCGGCCGGTGCTGGAGCGTCAAGCCGACAAGCGTTCCGACGAGTGGGTGGACCGCTACCGGGCGGACGCCGAACGAGAGGGGTTACCCACATGACCGTGACCGCACCCATCGAAGAACGGCGTGTCGACGAACTGCGGCTGCTGGAAGCCGAGGCGGTGCACATCATCCGGGAGGTCGTCGCCGAGCTGGAGCGACCCGTCCTGCTGTTTTCGGCCGGCAAAGACTCGATCGTGTTGCTTCGGCTGGCCGAGAAGGCGTTTCGGCCGCTACCGCTGCCGTTTCCGGTGATGCACGTCGATACCGGCCACAACTTCGACGAGGTGATCGAATTCCGCGACCGCAGGGTCACTGGTGAGGGGCACAAACTGATTGTCGCTTCCGTGCAGGAGTCCATCGACAATGGCCGCGTTCCCGATCCCGGTGCAGGAGCGTCGCGCAATCGCGCGCAGACCCGCACGCTGCTCGACGCGCTGGAGGCCGGTGGCTTCGACGCCGCCTTCGGCGGTGCCCGCCGCGACGAGGAGCGGGCCCGCGCCAAGGAGCGGATCCTGAGCTTTCGCGATGAGTTCGGACAGTGGGATCCCCGGGCCCAGCGCCCAGAGCCGTGGACGCTGTACAACGGCCGGATCAAAAAGGGTGAGCAGGTGCGGGTGTTCCCGCTGAGCAACTGGACCGAGATCGACGTGTGGCGCTACATCGAGCTGGAAGGCCTTGAAATACCGTCGATTTACTACGCCCACGAGCGGGAGGTGTTCGAGCGCGACGGCATCCTGCTGGCGGTGTCGGAGTACGCCAGTCCGCAAGACGGCGAAACCTCGGCAACGGAATGGGTGCGGTACCGCACCGTCGGCGACCTGACCATCACCGGTGCGGTGCGCTCGCGCGCCACCGAAATCGCTGGAGTGATCACCGAGATCTCGGCCGCGACGGTGTCCGAGCGCGGCGAGACGCGCGCCGACGACCGCACCTCGGCCGCCGCAATGGAAGACCGCAAGCGAGAGGGCTACTTCTGATGACCGCCACGGAAGACACCACAAAGGACCTGCCTCCCAAAGGTATAACGCGTCAGCTGCTGCGCATCACCACCGCGGGTTCGGTGGACGACGGCAAAAGCACCCTGATCGGTCGGCTTATGCACGACACCGACAGCCTGCCGCTGGATCACCTGGAAGCCGTGACCGACGAGGAGGGCGTCGCCGACCTCGCGGCGCTGTCCGACGGTCTGCGCGCCGAGCGCGAACAGGGCATCACGATCGACGTCGCCTACCGATTCTTTTCCACCGACGCGCGCAGCTACATCCTGGCCGACACCCCCGGCCACGAGCGCTACACCCGCAACATGTTCACCGGAGCGTCCAACGCACACGTCGCAATCCTGCTGGTCGATGCCCGCGCCGGGGTGCTGCGTCAGACACGCAGGCATGCCCGGATCGCAAAGCTGTTGGGCATCAAGCACTTTGTGGCCACGGTCAACAAGATCGACCTGGTCGACTTCGACGAGGCCGTGTTCACCAAAGTCGAAGACGAGCTGGCCCAGCTGGCGGCGCGTCTCGGCAACGTGGACATCGCGGTGATCCCGATCGCAGCCAAGCACGGGGACAACGTCGTGCACCGCTCCGACCGCACGCCCTGGTACGACGGCCCCACGTTGCTCGAATACCTGGAAGGCGTCGAGTTGGCCGCGCCACAGGCCGAGGCGTCGCGGCTGCGGCTACCGGTGCAGTGGGTGTCGCGGCCGACCGAAGATCAGCGCCGCCGCTACACCGGGCGGCTTGCGGCGGGCACGCTCAGCGTCGGCGACCCGGTGGTGTCACTGCCCGCCGGCACCCGCTCGACGGTGACCGTGCTGGACACCCTCGACGAGGAGCGTGCGACAGGTGTTGCGCCGCTGTCGGTTTCGATCGAACTGGCCGATGACATCGACGTGGGTCGTGGCGACGTCTTCGTCAGCGGGGCCGAGGACGCGGTTCCGCCGGTGCTGGCCCGGGAACTCGACGCGACCGTCTGCTGGTTCATCGACACCCCGCTGCGGGCCGGCGACCGCCTGGCACTCAAGCAGACCACCAGAACCGTGCGGACGACGGTCCAGGAGCTGCACTCGCGGCTGGATCCCGAGACCCTCGACGAGCTCGATCAGCCAGCTGAGCTGACGCTCAACGACATCGGCACCGTGACCCTGCGAACCAGCTCGATCATCATCGCCGACCCTTACGCCGACAATCGCGACAGCGGCGCATTCATCCTGATCGACGAGACCACCAACGACACCGTCGGCGCCGGCACCATCATCGAGGCGCGGGAGATTAAACCGGGTACCCACGCGCGCACCGACATCCGCTGGCATCCGTCAGCGCTGGACCGCGGCCACCGGTGGCGGGCCACCGGGCAGTCGGGAGCGACAATCTGGTTCACCGGCCTGCCCGCATCCGGAAAGTCGACGATCGCGGTGGCCGTGGAGCGTGCGCTCGTCGAATCGGGGCGCACTGCCTACCTGCTCGACGGTGATAATTTACGCCACGGCCTGTCCGACGACTTGGGCTTCTCCCCCGGCGACCGAACCGAAAACATCAGGCGCGTAGGCCATTTGACTCGACTGCTGGCCGACGCGGGAGTGGTCGCGCTGGCCTCGCTGGTGTCACCGCTCAAGTCGGATCGCGAGACCGCGCGCGCCCTCAACGATGCCGCCAAGCTGCCGTTCATCGAGGTGCACGTCGCCACCTCACTCGCCGAATGCGAAAAGCGTGACCCCAAAGGCCTCTACGCGCGTGCCCGCAGGGGCGAGCTCAAAGGGCTGACCGGTGTCGACGCACCCTACGAACCACCCGAAAACCCGGACCTCGTACTCGAAAACACCAACGCCAACATCGACGATCTCGCCGCTGCGGTCATCGACTTGCTCAACCAGCGCAGCCCACATCGGCCCGTCACCTAGATTCACCACGATCCAATCACTTGGTCTGCGGCGCCAGGCACGCAAACATTCGTGCGTGAGTGATTGGCGCGAGCGGGTCGGCTCGATAACGGTGGACTGGTGGGCGACGCTGGTCGCCGGTGTGATCACCGCGTTGGCGGTGGCCAATGCGCTTCCGAAAATTCCGTGGTGATCGCGTGAGCACCACTCGCATCGAGCCCGAAGAAACACTGGACGAACCAGCCTTCACCAGTAGGCAACCGCTGGACTACGTGCCCGGCATTCTGCTGCTGATCGCTGTCGGCTTGCTGGGCAAATACGCCCAGATCTGGTGGAACACGCTGGCCAAGCACGAACGCTGGCGGGTGCCCGATATCGAATACGTGTTGTGGGCCATCGTGATTGGGCTGCTCATCACCAACACCATCGGCCTGCACCGGATATTTCGGCCGGGTGTGCAGACTTACGAGTTCTGGCTCAAGGTCGGGATCGTGGTGCTGGGCGCGCGTTTTGTGCTCGGCGATGTCGCGAAGCTCGGCGCCATCAGCCTGGTCCAGATTCTGGTGGACATGACGATCGCGGGAACCGTCATCATCGTCGTTGCGCGGGCTTTCGGGTTATCGGGCAAACTGGGCTCGCTGTTGGCGATAGGCACGTCTATTTGCGGGGTGTCGGCGATCGTGGCGGCCAAGGGCGCGATCCGTGCCCGCAACGCCGACGTCAGCTACGCCATCGCGGCAATCCTGGCATTGGGCGCGGTCTCGCTGTTTGTGTTGCCGCCGTTGGGACATGCAATCGGGCTCACCGACCACGAATTCGGCCTGTGGGCGGGCCTGTCCGTCGACAACACCGCCGAGACCACCGCCACCGGCTACCTGTTCTCCGATCATGCCGGCAAGATCGCGGTGCTGGTCAAGTCGACCCGCAACGCGCTGATCGGGTTTGTCGTCCTCGGCTTCGCGCTGTATTGGGCCGCGCGCGGAGAGGCCGATGAAATCGCGCCCGGCGCAAAAGCCAAGGCGGCGTTCATCTGGCAGAAATTTCCGAAGTTCGTGCTGGGCTTCCTGGCGGTGTCGGCGATCGCCACCGCCGGCTGGCTGACCAAGGGGCAAACCGCCAACCTGGCTAACGTGTCGAAGTGGGCGTTTCTGCTCACCTTCGCCGGCGTCGGGCTCAACACCGATTTCCGCCAAATCGCGCGCACCGGATGGCGGCCGCTTGTCGTGGCTGTGATAGGACTCACAGTCGTCGCGTCGGTCTCGCTGGGCATCGTCCTGCTGACGTCACGCGTATTCCATTGGGGCGTAACCACCTAGCCGCGCCGAGGCGGCACACGCCCATCCGTAGACCAGACGGTAACGTAGCGCTCATGCCGAACTCGCATTTCACCGAGCCGCTGAGCTGGGCCCAGCTGTATCAGCACGCGGCGAAATCCGGCGGAACGCCTAGGTAGCCGAATCCTGATATGTGGATCACCATCCTGGTAATGGCCTTCGCCATGAGCGTCGAGCCGTTCCGGATCGGCATGACGGTGCTGATGCTGAACCGCCCCAGGCCGATGCTGCAGCTGTTCGCATTTCTCTGCGGCGGTTTCGCGATGGGCATGACCGTGGGCCTGGCCGTCGTGTTCGGACTGCAGCGCAGGCTGCTCAGTTCGTCGCACATCACGTTGCCAAAACTGCAAATCCTGATTGGCGGGATGGCGCTACTTGTCGCCGTCGTGCTGAGTGCACAGGTCGTGCTCCGGGACAAGGTCGGCCGCTTCAAACGCAGAGCCGCGGACGAGTCGGACGTCCGCGAACATCACGGCTTGGGCAGGTTTACCCGACGGCTACTGCACGGGCGTTCGCTGTGGGTGGCGGGGGTGGCTGGTCTTGGGATCGCGCTGCCGTCCGTGGATTATCTGGCGGCGCTGGCCGCCATCGTGGCCTCCGGCACTGCCGCCATGACACAGTTCGGCGCGCTGTTGATGTTTCATGTCGTGGCGTTCGCGCTCGTGGAGATCCCGCTGCTGGCCTACTTGCTGGCGCCTCAGCAGACGCGCGCCTGGATGGTCGCGTTGCAAATCTGGATCCGGTCGCGCCGGCGCGTCGAGGTCGCCAGCCTGCTGGCCGCTGCCGGGTGTGTCCTGGTGTTCGCCGGCATGCGAAGTCTCTAAGCACGTGACGCCAGCGCACAGTCCTTAAGGGCCGGTACCGCTGGCCGCGGACGCCGTCGGGCTTTGCCCGAGCGCGTGGTGGCGCACATACATTTCGGCGAGGAACTGCTCGACCGCCACCGCGGCATGTGCCGCGCGGGCAGAGCCGAAGATATCGAAAGCGTGCTGCGCCCACGGCAACTCGGCATAGACCACGGGCTGGCGGCTGACCTCGCGAAGTCGGGCCGTGAACCTGCGGGCCTGTTCGACCGGAACCAACGAGTCGTTGGTGCCGTGTAGCACGAAAAACGGTGGAGCGTCTTGATGCACGTGGCTGATCGGCGAGGCCTGACGAAACGGCTCGGCGACGTCGGTGCGACTCAGCTTGAATACGTTCTTGGCCACCATCGGCGCCATCAGCGGCTGTATCGCATCGCCGGTCGCGGTGAAGTCATAGACGCCGTAGAACGGCACAGCCACATCCACCCGGGTGTCGGCACCCTCGAAGCCAGGCTGAAACTGTGGATCGTTGGGGGTCAACGCGGCCAGCGAAGTCAGATGCCCGCCGGCCGAACCCCCGGTGATCGCAATCCAGTCCGGATCGCCGCCGTACCCGGCGATATGTTGCTTTGTCCACGCGATCGCGCGCTTGACGTCGACGATCTGATCGGGCCAAGTAGAGCGTGGACTGAGCCGGTAGTTGATCGCGACGCAGATCCAGCCCAGTTCGGCCAAATGGCTCATCAACGGATGCGCCTGTCCGCGTTTGTTTCCCACCATCCAGGCACCGCCGGGGATCTGCAGCAACACCGGAGCCCGCCCGTTGCGGTCGAGGTCGGGCCGTCGCCAGATGTCGAGATGGTTTCTCGAACCGCACTCCCCATAACTGATGTCGCCGTCATGCGCATAGTCGCGGTAGATCCGCAGCATGCGTGCCGCGCCCGGTTTCTTCGCGGTCGCGCCGCCGGGCGCGGGCCGCTTCCACAGGTCGCCCGACTCGGTGCGGCGGTCCGGACCCAAGCCGGCATCCAGCGCGGCCGTCAGCGGTTCGTTGGCCCGGTGCCCGAGCCGACGCAGGCCGAGCAGCCCCAATCCGGACACCGCCGTCAGCAGCCAACTAAATCGGCGGAGCCGTGGCGGCAGCCGGCGCGACAGCGCCGCCAGCGCGGTGAGCTGGACGCCGAGGCTTTGGAGTGGAAGTTCCGAAGCGAACACGCCATCGGCGAATGCGAACACCGAGCCGTATCCACCCTTGGACAACGGCCGGTAGCCATTGGCGGTGAACGCGACACTCAATATGGACGCCAATACGGCTCCCAATCGCTTCACTGCTGTCCTTTCCGTTGCGCAAAGATTACGTGTTGCCGCTTTGCGATTCCCCGGCCCTGCCGGCCTTCGCCGGGTCTTCGATGATGTGATAGGCCGGGTCCAGCATCGATAGCGGCCGGTTGCCGGTCTGCTTGGGCTTGCCGATGATCCGCAGCAGCTGACCGGGCTGGATGTCGGCGCCGCCGTGGCCGGGACGGAACGTAATGCCGATCTCGCCGCTGTGATCGCCGACGACGATCGCACGCAGGGTGCGCTTGCCCCTGGTGATGTCCTCGACTTCGTTGACCCGTCCTTCGAAGGTGGCGCGGCTTCCCGGAATCAGCCCCGCCACGGTGATCACCGAACGCGACGGGTCGGGATGCTCGTAGGCTTCGACGTCCTGGTCCTCGCCCCGGGCAATCCGTTCGCCAAATTTCTCAAGTTCGCGCGCGATTCGTTGCTCGCAGCGTTCCGGGTATGCCTCCTCGATTCGCGTTTGGACGTCGTAAGGAACGATCGTCGCCGCGGCATCCGGAATTATGCTGACCGCCCGGGCGATCTTGTCCGCGGTGCGGTCGTGAAGCAGGCGCCCAAACAGCGGCGCAAAAGTTCGGCGTGGCAACAGCACCGTCACATTGGTATCCCGATGTTCGTCGTGCGCCTTGGCGACAAACAATTGCGCGGCCCGGATGATCCGCCGGTCCGGACAGTCCACGACTCGCAGTCGGGTGTCGAGTTCGAAGTGATCCCACCGCTTTCGGATTTGCGCGGCGAGTGCCGCGTCGACCATGAAATGCACCGCGATCATTTCGTCGGCCCGTAGTCCTTTGCCGTAGCGGAGCGCTTCAATCACCGCGAGGTCAACCGAGTTCACGAACACAAACACCTTGTGCCGCGCGTACTTCACCAAATCCGGGCGGTCGGTGCGAAACATCTCGAGAATGGCTGCCTCGGCTCGATATTCTCGGTTCAGGCGTATCAGGCTGAACACCAGCACGGGAAAGACAACCACTACCAGCCAGGCTCCCTCGGTGAACTTCGCGACCGCGAAGATGCCGACCACGACGGTGGATAGGATTCCCGCGGAGAGATTGATCGCCAGTCGGCGCCGCCAGCCAGGTTCCCGGTGCGTCAGATGGTGTCTGGTCATACCGTATCCGGCCATCGAGAATCCGGTGAACACGCCGATCGCGTAAAAGGGAACCAGCGCGTTGACCGAGCCGCCGGTGATCACCAGCAACGCCACCGACAGCGCAGTGAGCGCGATGATGCCGTTCGAGAACACCAAGCGATGACCGCGTTTCATCAATTGCCGCGGCAGGAAGCGATCCTCGGCAACGAAGCTGGCCAACGCCGGGAATCCGTTGAAACTGGTATTCGCACCAGTGAAAAGGATGGCAGCCGTTGACACCTGGACGAGAATGTAGAAGACGTTGCCCACTACCCCGGAGCCGAATACCGCACGGGCAACGTCGGATAACACCGACGGATAGCCGGCGACATAGGGGGTGGCGTGGGTGACATGGGCCAGGTAGGCCACACCAGCGAGCAGGAATGCGAGAATGCACGCCATTGCGGTGAGCACCCGACGCGCGTTGAGGCCCTGCGGCTTCCGGAAAACGGTGACGGTATTGGAGATCGCCTCAACTCCGGTCAGCGACGAACCGCCGTTGGCGAACGCACGGAGCAACACCAGGATCGTCGCGCCCATCACCAAGCCGTTGCCCTGATGAACCGGCACCGCTCCGGCGATGTGGGCGGGGTCGTATACCGGTAAATCCCCGAATATTTCGCGGACGACACCGGTCAGGATCATCAGGGTGATCATGGCGACGAAGAAGTAGGTTGGCACCGCAAATGGCCGCCCTGCTTCCCGTAATCCGCGCAGGTTGGCGTAACAGATGAGGATCACCACGGCGACCGTGATTGTCAGGCTGTACGGACCCAATGCGGGGATCGCCGACACCACCGCAACCGTTCCCGCCGCCGCCTGCACCGCCACCGTGACGACGTAGTCGATCAGCAAGGCCGCAGCGGCGATCTGAGCGATCCGGGGCCCGAAGTTCTCCCGGGCGACGATGTAGGACCCGCCGGCGCGGGTGTAGGTCATGACGACCTGGCGATATGACGCGGTCACCAACACCAGAATCACCAAGATGACGCCGGTGATGGGCAGCAACAGCGCAAACGCCGCCAACCCGGCCGCCGGCAGCAGTTCGATCAGGATCTGCTCGGTGCCGTAGGCCGTTGACGAGATCGCATCCGGCGAAAGTGCGCCCAGCGCAACCGGATTCGATAGCTTCTCGTCTGCCAGGTCCTCGCTAATCAGCGGCTTTCCCAGGAAGATGCGCTTGGCTATGTCCTCGATCGACAGCGGGATGCGCAGTTTGCTAGCCGAAGTTGTCACGACCACATTCCTTACCCGACAGTGGAGCGCTTTGGAAGCACTTGGGTAATGCCTTCGATGCATTCTGCCGGTTTGTCTGACTGCGGGAGACCCGATGCGAGATTTCCCGCAATCAGGACGCGGGCGCTGCGGTGAGCCGGTGCACCGCGGCTTCGATGCGCTCGTCGGTGGCGGTCAAGGCCACGCGCACATGCTGCCCGCCGCGCGGGCCGTAGAACTCACCGGGCGCCACCAGGATGCCCCGGCCGGCCAACCACTCGACGCTGTCGCGAGACGGCTCGCCGCGGGTGGCCCACAGATACAGTCCGGCTTCGGAATCGTCGATGGCAAAACCCGCTGCGCGCAGGGCCGGCGCCAGGGCGGCCCGGCGCCGCGCGTAGCACTCGCGCTGCACCTTTTCGTGATCGTCGTCGTCCAGAGCTGCCACCATGGCGGCCTGCACCGGTGTCGGCACAATCATCCCGGCGTGTTTGCGCACCGCCAGCAGCTCGGCGACCAGGCCGGGATCACCGGCGACAAAACCGGCCCGGTACCCCGCCAGCGACGAGCTCTTCGAGAGCGAATGCACGGCCAGCAATCCGGTGTGGTCGCCATCGCAGACAGCGGGATGCAACACCGAAAGCGGCTCCGCCTCCCAGCCCAGACCCAGATAGCACTCGTCGGAAGCCACCACGACGCGCCGTTCGCGCGCCCACCCGATGACCTTGCGCAGATGCTCAGGGCCCAGGACCCGTCCGGTCGGATTGCTCGGCGAGTTCAGGAAGACCAGTGCCGGGGACTGCGGGCCCAGTTGGGTCAGCGAGTCCGCGCGCACCACCTGCGCTCCGGCCAGCCGGGCACCGACGTCATAGGTGGGATAGGCCAGCTCGGGAACGACGACCACATCCGATTGGCCAAGGCCCAGCAGGGTCGGTAGCCACGCGATGAGTTCCTTGGTGCCGATCACGGGCAACACGGCGGCCTCGGCGAGCGCGGTGACACCGAAGCGGCGGCCCAGGGCCGCGACCACCGATTCACGCAGCTGGGCAGTGCCGGCGGTGGCGGGATACCCCGGCGCGGAACTAGCGGCGGCCAGCGCCTCTTGGATCACCGGCGCGACGGGATCTACCGGAGTGCCGATGGACAGGTCGACAAGGCCGCCCGGATGAGCCCCGGCCAACGCCTTCGCGTCGGCCAAGGTGTCCCAGGGAAACTCCGGCAGGGACGCCGACACAGGCGGCCGGCCCCCCCTGGGCTCCTGCAGCACTGCTCCCCCTCAGTCTCCTTCGCCCTGCGGCGGCAGATCCTTGACCGCTTGCGGATCATTCTCGGTCAAGCCGACCTTGGCCGCGCCCCCGGGCGACCCCAGCTCGACGAAGAAGTCCGCGTTGATCTGTGTGTACTGGTTCCACTGTTCGGGCACATCGTCTTCGTAGTAGATCGCTTCGACCGGACAAACCGGCTCGCAGGCCCCACAGTCCACGCATTCGTCGGGGTGGATGTACAACATCCGAGCGCCCTCATAGATGCAATCGACCGGGCATTCTTCGATACATGCCTTGTCTTTGATGTCGACGCAGGGTTCGGCGATCGTGTACGTCACGGACGTCTCCTCAACGTTTTCTCGATGTAGTGCTCAGTGATGGGCTGCTGTTTGCCTCGGCGCGGCGCTTGGCCGCCATAAGCAAAGCTTTCGGTTACTGATACTAGACGTTGCACATACACGTCAACCACTGGCTCGCCACGCCGATCGCTCGGTTTCATACGGTCAGTCTCGCAGCCGCGCAGGTCGCCATACCCACAATTCGGACGCGTCGCCGCGATCGCCGAGCGGGAACTCCCCTGACGATTTCGACTATGTGACGAACGTCACCCAGGCGTTGATCTGCAGATAGTTACATTCCGGGCGTGGTCTCCGAATAACCGTGAAATAAAAGAATGCCCACCGCGGCTGGTAGCCTCGTTCGAGACGGCAGCCGCTCGGGCTGACCACGTAACCGCCGTTGGGCGGTGCATTAATCGGGGAAGGTGTCCAAGCATGATGACGCTGTCGTTAAGCAAACTGGCAGCCGCGATCGGTGGTGCTGCAGTGGCATTGAGCGCCGCGGCGGGGGTTGCTTCGGCAGACCCGCTGGATCCGATCGTCAACACCACCTGCAATTACGGGCAGGTGATGGCGGCACTCAACGCGACGGATCCGGCAACCGCCCAGCAGCTGAACAGTTCGCCATTCGCGCAGAGCTACATCCAGCGGTTCCTCGCCGCGCCGCCGCCCAAGCGCGCACAGATGGCCGCGGAGATGCAGAGCAACGCGATGGCCGCGAAATACTTCAACACCATCCAGGCCGTCGCGGTCGTCTGTAACAACTACTGAGCGCCAGCGGCGCAGCTCGCTCAGTAGCCGCTGAGCAGTTGCCGCAGCCGGCCCAGGGTTTCCGGCCCGACGCGGCTGCAGATGCGGGACGGATCGGCGGGGCGACGACCCCACAGCAGCAACACCCGCGCGGCGGCATCGGTTTCCAAGGTGGCCGGGCCGTCGGGCTCCGCGAGCCCGATCATGGTGCGGTCGGTCTCGGCGTCGACCAGGACGTCGTCGGCACCGGAAACTCGTAATCGCGCCTCGATCCGCTCGCCCGGTCGCAGCAGCTTGACCCCCTTGGCCAGCAGCGGTCGTCCCACCGCAACGACGCTGTGCGTCGTCATCCACGGCTCGGCCAAACGCGCCTGGGCCGCCGCGTCGTCTCCAGTGATGTCCCAGCCGTGCAGAACCAGCTCTTCGCGCATGTGCTCGGCGAACCAGGGGATCTTCATGGTTCGACCGGTCCAAGCGACGTCGGTGTCCGCGGGAACCTCATCGGCGGCGACGGCCACGTCGTTCAGGGTGGCCATCCGGTCCGTCAGCGCGTCCCACAGCTCCGCGTCGCTGAGGTCGCGCAAGGGGCCCTCGCGTTCCTTGAAGCCGCGGGTGCCGACGGGTTCACCTTCCAGATGCGCGCCCAGTACCCGGGCGAGTTCCTCGGCGTTTCCGGCTTGGTGGATGACGATGTCGCGAACCGTCCAGGCTTCACACCAGGTACCGGTATCGGGTCGACGCTGCTGCACCGCATCGACGAAGGGCTGCCACTCGGGGAATCGGTCGGTTTCGATGACTCGCTTCACGGCCTCGGTATACCCGCGGCCTCCGACAAACAAGCGCAACTAGGCGGCCAGCGGGCTGTAAGTGGTGGTCCGCTGACGCGCCGGGCGACCGATGCCCTCGGCAATCGCGGACAACTCGGCCACACTCTTAGACGACCCGTATTCGGAGCCGGCCATCCGCGAGATGGTCTCCTCCATCAGCGTGCCGCCCAGGTCGTTGGCGCCGCCGTTGAGCATCACCTGCGTGCGCTCTACGCCGAGCTTGACCCAGCTGGTCTGGATGTGAGAGATGCGCCCGTGCAACATGATTCGTGCCAGGGCATGCACCGCCCGGTTGTCGCGATGGGTGGGCCCGGGACGCGCCGCGCCGGCCAGATACAGCGGCGAATTCTGATGCACGAACGGCAACGGCACGAACTCGGTGAAACCGCCTGTGCGGTCCTGGATTTCGCGCAGCACGTTCAGATGGGCGACCCAATGCCGTGGACTGTCGACGTGTCCGTACATCATCGTCGACGACGACCGCAGGCCTACCTCGTGCGCAGTGGTGACGATGTCGATCCACATCGAGCTGGGCAACTTGCCCTTGGTGAGCACCCAGCGCACTTCGTCGTCCAGAATCTCGGCGGCGGTGCCCGGGATGGTCCCCAGCCCGGCCTCGCGCAGGCTGATCAGCCACTCGCGAACACTCAACCCGCTCTTGGTCACGCCGTTGGCGATCTCCATCGGGGAAAACGCGTGCACATGCATCGAGGGAACCCGGGCCTTGACGGCGCGCACCAGATCGGCGTAGCCGGTGACCGGCAACTCGGGGTCGATCCCGCCCTGCATGCACACCTCGGTCGCACCTTCGACGTACGCCTCCCAGGCGCGGTCGGCGACCTCCTGAGCGGACAATGAAAATGCGTCGGCGTCGCCCTTGCGCTGCGCGAACGCACAGAATCGGCATCCCGTGTAGCAGATGTTGGTGAAGTTGATGTTGCGGTTCACCACGAAGGTCACGTCGTCACCGACCGTGTCACGGCGAAGCGAATCTGCCAGCGCGGCAACCGCTTCCAGAGCCGGACCGTCTGCCGTGGCCAACGCCAGGTACTCGTCGTCGGTGCAGGCCGCGGGGTTGCGCTCGGCCGAGCGCAGCGCGGCGAGCACGTCGGTGTCGATACGCTGTGGCGCCGCGGCGGCAAGCTCGTGCACGTGCGCACGGATCGATTCCCAGTCGCCGAAAGCACTGTCGAGGTCGCTGCGCGCCTCGCTGTTGCGGCCCTGGGTGTCGATCTCGGAATTGAGATCGACCCGCCCGGTTGACTGCGCGTCGTCGGGTTCCTGCCAGGGCCTGCCCGTGGGGTTGACGTCGCGGGCCAGACCCGTCGCCGGATCAGCCAGCGCCACAACATGGCCCCGCACCCGCGGGTCGATCCACGCGGCACCTGCCTGCACGTATTTGGGCTGCGCGGTCAACCGCTGGACCAAGTCGAATCCCGCTTCGGCCGTGACGATGTCCAGCTCCTCCAACGCGGGCCACGGCCGTTCCGGGTTGACGTGATCGGGCGTCAACGGTGAAACACCGCCCCAGTCGTCGACTCCCGCGGCGACCAGCGCCAGGCACTCCTCGCGGGACACCAGATTCGGCGGCGCCTGGATACGCATGCCGGGTCCGAGCACCAGCCGGGCAACCGCCACCGTCGCCAGGTATTCCTCGAGCCCGGCGTCGGGAACATCGGCCATCGCGGTGTGTTGCTTGGCCCGGAAATTCTGCACGATCACTTCTTGGACATGCCCGAATTCCTTGTGCGACTTACGAATCGCATGCAACGTATCGGCGCGTTCGGCCAGTGTCTCTCCGATGCCGACCAGCAGACCGGTGGTGAACGGAATCGACAACCGCCCGGCGTCGGTGAGCACTCGCAGCCGCACCGCCGGGTCTTTGTCCGGGCTGCCGTAGTGCGGAAGCCCTTTCGTCTCGAACAGCCGTCGCGACGTCGTCTCGAGCATCATGCCCATCGAAGGCGCCACCGGCTTGAGCCGCGACATCTCCGACCAGCTCATCACGCCCGGATTCAGGTGCGGCAGCAACCCGGTTTCCTCCAGCACCCGGATCGCCATCGCGCGCACATAGGACAGCGTCGAATCGTAGCCGCGCTCATCGAGCCATTCGCGCGCCTCAGGCCAGCGGTCCTCCGGCCGGTCGCCGAGGGTGAATAGTGCTTCCTTACAACCCAGTTCGGCGCCACGCCGGGCGATGTCGAGGATCTCGTCGGGCTCCAAGTACATGCCGGCGCCCTGGCTCCGCAACTTGCCCGGCACGGTGACAAAGGTGCAGTAATGGCAGTTGTCCCGGCACAGATGAGTGACGGGGATGAACACCTTGCGCGAGTAAGTGATCGCCAACCGGCCGCGAGCGCCGCGCCGTCCCGCCGACTCCAGACCCGCATCGCGAACGCGCGCCGCGCTCGCACACAAGTCGACCAGGTCGCTACCACGGGCGGTCATCGCCACGGCCGCCTCGTCGACATTGAGGGCGACACCGTCGCGAGCCCGGCGCAGCACGCGGCGCAACGCGGACGCGCTCGCCTTCGGCGAAACGACAGGATTAGGCAGAGAGGTGGGCTCGTCGCCCGGAGTCAGCGGCACCTTGGTGTAACTTCCCCACGATCGAATTTCATCCGCGCGTCCCAACATCTAAATTTCGGCAACAATAGCGGGTGCCATATGCGCAACAGTAGCGCCAGGCGGGTTCGGCTCAGCCGTAGTGGTGCCCGCGCCGCCACATCACCAACACCGGCGGTGTCACACCCAGCACGATCAGCACCAGGGCGCCGTACGCCATCACGCCGCTACCTCCCAAAATGATGTCGTCGGCGGGACCTCCCATGCTGATCACCGCCACGGTCAGCAGCCACGTCCACAGCGGCAGCGCCGCCATCCGCGCCGACCCGGTCCATCGGCCGGCGGCCCAGACCAGGGCCGCGTTGACCAAACCACTGATCAAGCCGCTGATCGGAAACGGAATCGTGCCGATATAGAACGGCAGCAGCAGCGCCCCGGCTAGTGCGGATAAGACCCCATCGACGGCCAAGAGTGCCAGCACCACGACGCGAATAGCAGGGTCTGTCGCGCCGGCGTCCTCCACGGACGCCGTGCGTGGCTTGGTTTCGGTCAGGTCGGGACGCTGTCGACGTTCGACAGAATCGAACCGATAACCCACTGCAGGCTGTCGAGTCGGTCCTGCCAGTGCTGCATGTTGGGGTCCATGTCCGGGTCCATGCGAATTCCTTCCCCTAGCTGCCTCTTTGGCAGCCTACCGCGTCGCTGCCCGGCCGAGATCGAGTCCCGCGAGCAGATCGGTTTCCCAGCCCCGCCCATCGCGTTCCCCCGCGGAGCCGGCAACTAGAACGTAGTGCTCTTCACCCAGGATCGGCAATGCCATGTTGTTGGACAGGGCGCAGGTCCGCCCGGTCGGGCCGACGACCACCTGGGTGGCATGGGCGGCGAGCGCTGCCACCTTGGCAGCCAAGGCTTCCGGCGGCGCCTGCACGACGGCGTCGATCGCATCGTCGGAATACCCGAAGTCGAATTCCTCTTGCGGCGGGATCGTCCACCCGGGCAGCAGATCGTCACGATCCAGGGCGTGCCACCCGGCCATGAAGGCATTGACTGCGAGCACCGTCCAGTAGAACTTCGGCACCGCCCACGGCTCGCCGGGGTAGCCGGCCCCCTCCAGTCCAGGGCCGGCCGCCGCGACCGCGGCGGTGGTGACGGTGTGGGTCTGGATGTGGTCGGGATGCCCGTATCCGCCGTTGGGGTCGTAGGTGACGACGACGTGCGGGCGCTGCCGGCGAATGATGGCGACCAGGGCCCCGACGGCCTCGCGTTCGTCGGCATCGACGAATCGCCGAGAAAGCCGCTTCTCGGTACCTGCCATGCCCGAGTCGCGCCAGCGTCCCGCGCCGCCGAGGTAGATAGGTGCACCGATGCCCAGCGCCTGCAACGCCGCGGTGAGTTCGCAGATGCGGTAGCCGCCGAGTTGGTCCGCACGATCAACCGCGAGCTCTGCCCAGCGATCCCCGATGACCTCGCCCTCCTCGCCGAGCGTGCAGGTCACGACACTCACCTGCGCCCCGCGGGCGGCGTAGTACGCGATCGTGGCGCCGTTGCTGAGGCTCTCGTCGTCGGGATGTGCGTGGACGAACAACAGCCGCGGAGTCTCAGGCATGGACGCACCCTACTCGCAGCCGAACCGGTAATCTCGGTTGTTGTGTTGCACCAGGGCGCCCCAAATAGGAACGCCGACGGCTACTATCGACGAATGCCGCAAGCCACCCAGCCAGCGCCGAATGGCATCCGCAGCCGCCGGCGCGGCGAGGTGCTCGAACGCGCGCTCTACGAGGCCACGCTGGCCGAGTTGGCCCAGGTCGGATACGGCGGGCTGACGATGGAAGGCATCGCGGCACGCGCCCAGACCGGCAAGGCTGCACTGTACCGCCGCTGGGCCAGCAAGCATGACCTGGTGCACGCCGCGCTGGTTTTCGCGCTACCCGCGGTGCCCGAGCCGCGCTCGGGCCGATCGGCCAGGGATGCCCTACTGACGCTGTTCATCTCGCACCGTGACGTGTTGGCCGGCAAGACCCTGTTTCCCGGCCTGGACATCATCCATCAGCTCTTGCACGAACCCGAAATGCGCATCATCTTCGCCGACGCCGTGGTGGGCCCGCGCCTGAAAATCGTCGACTCGATACTGCAAACCGCGATCGCCGACGGCGACATCGACGCGGCCACGATCACCCCGCTGACCGCACGCATCGGACCGGCGTTGATCAACCACCACTTCCTGCTGACCGGTGAACCGCCGAATCGGCGGGAACTGGCCATGATCGTCGACACGGTGATCCCGCCACGGGCTTCAGGGGCAGCGGCCGGCCCGGTCTAGGGTCCGGTTTTCACCCATTGACCGGCGTCGCCGACGATGCCGACCGGCACCGCGCCGGAAAGGCTGACGTTCTGCACACTCGGACCCGCCCCGACGATCGTGGTGTCCTGCAGGATCGGCAACACGGTCGACATGTTCCACAGCCGCGGTTCCACCGCGGTGATCACGTCGTTGATGCTCTTGGTGCCGTTGAGGGCGGCATCGATGTTGGACTGCAGGCTGCGATCGCAGATCCCGCTGAGGTTCGACGGCGCCTGCACCAACGCGCCGGGCTCGGGCGGACGACTGGGCGCCGTCGGCGTGGGCGTCGTCGAGGTGCTGGCCGGCCCGACCGGCGGGGTCGAGCCGACCGGTGTGGTCGTCGGCGCAGTGGAGGTCGGTACCGCCGTCGCCTCCAGCGCGGGGCAGCCATAGCGCGATGCCAGCAGCGTCGGCAGGTTTCCTCCGGCCTGATGCCAGCCGACAATGGCGTCCACTTGGTTGTTGTTCAGCGCGTCGCGATACAGCAGCACCGGATCCAGCGCCGACACCGACGCGGCGATGCCGACGTTGCGCAACTGGTCGGCGGCGGTGTTGGCCACCGCCACCGAAGTCGGGTCGTTCGACGCGACCCCGATCACCAGCGACAGCTGCTTGCCGTCCTTGCTAATCCGGCCGCGGATCACTTCCGGCGGCCCGGTACTCGTCGGGGTGGTCGTGGAATCAGGCGTCGGTGACGCCGTCGCGCCGTTCTCGATCTGGTATCCGGCTGCTGAAAACAACGCCAGGGCAGCCTGTTTGGTGATCGCGGGTGGTGCGGTCGGTTCGTAGCCGGGGTCACTGGGTACCCGGATCTGGGCCTGGTCCAGCGAGATCGTGTTGTCGCTGCCGGCGCCCACGGAGGCGAGCAGGTCGACATCGAGCAATCCCAAAATCGCCTTTCGGACCTGCGCGTCGGCCAGCTTGGGCTGGTTGGCGCGAAGCGTGAGCTGCATGACCCGCGGTGTCATGATCCGGGCGGTGCGCACATCGGGGATGGCCGATAGCTGAGCGAAGGACGCCGAGCCGCCGTGCACCTGGGCCACCTGCGTGTCGCCGTTGCGTACCGAGTCGGCCAGCGCCGCCGGCGAGCCGGCCCGGCGGAACTGGATCAGAGCGGGTTTAGCGGGCGGTCCCCAATAGCGGTCATTGCGGGCGATCAAAATCTCGTCGCGCTGCGGGTCGATGTTCTCCACCCGGAACTGCCCGCCGGTGACCGTCAGCGACCGGACCAGTCCGGCCGCAAAGCCGCCCGGCACATCCTTGACGATGTGCGCCGGCAGCAGATCGCTGAACAGTTCCTTCCATGCCGGATACGGCTGCGCGAAGCTGACGACGGCCTGCTTTCCGCCCTCGAGCGACTGCACGCCGGTGATCAGGTCATAACCGGCGGGATCGACCACCCCCGGTTGGGTGACCATCTGATGCCACAGGTACCAGAAGTCGTCGGCGCCGATCGGGGCGTTGTCCGTCCACTGCGCCTCGGGCCGGATCTTGTAGGTCACCGTGAACGGGTTCTGGTTGGTCACCTCGGCGGACACCAACAGGGTCGGGTCCATCTCCCAGCGCGAACCCGTGGGCGTGTTGGGATCGGGCACCGGCCGAAATGCGCTGGGCAACACCAGGGCACTGATCGCGGCGTTCACCGGCGACAGATCGGACAGCAGATGCGGGTTGAACCCGGCGCCGATCGAGTCGATGCCCACGATGATCTGGGTAATCCGCTGCGGCGGCGGCGGCGTGTTGTGCGGCGTATCCGTGCTTTGCGGCGCCGGCGGCGGGCTCACGGTACAAGCCGCCAGCGTCAGCCCCACCAACGCGAGCAGCACGCCGGCCATCACCAAAATGTGGCGGGCTCGGTGCAGCACGACCATCAGGGTATCGACCGCCTGCCCGGCGGCTTGGCGAATCCTGCGGGCGAAGGGCAACAACAAGCTAGCCCCGAGCCTTGGCTCGAGCCTTGCTGCGCGCTCGGGTGGTGGCGTCCAGCTCAACCTTGCGGACCCGCACGATCTGCGGAGTCACCTCCACGCATTCGTCGTTCGCACAGAATTCCATGGCCTGCTCCAAGTCGAGCTGAAGTGGCTTAGCCAACGTCTCGAAGACATCGGCGGTCGAGGATCGCATGTTCGTCAGTTTCTTTTCGCGGGTGACGTTGACGTCCAGGTCTTCGGCGCGCGGGTTGATCCCGACGACCTGGCCCTCGTAGGTGTCATCGCCTGGCTCGACAAAGAACTGCCCACGATCAGACAGCTGGATCATCGCGAACGGCGTGACCGAGCCGGTCCGGTCGGACACCAGCGACCCGGTGTGGCGGGCCCGGATCTCGCCGGCCCATGGGCGGTAGCCGTCGAAGACGGCGTTGGCGATGCCGGTGCCGCGGGTAAGGGTGAGGAAGTCGGTGCGAAAACCGATCAGCCCGCGGCTGGGCACGATGAAGTCCATCCGGACCCAACCCGCCGCGTGGTTGGCCATCTCCTCCATGCGGCCCTTGCGGGCGGCCATCAATTGGGTGATGGCGCCGACGAATTCGTCGGGGCAGTCGATCGTCATCGCCTCGAACGGTTCGTGCAGCTTGCCGTCGATCGTCCTGGTGACCACCTGCGGTTTGCCGACGGTGAGCTCGAAGCCTTCCCGGCGCATCTGCTCGACCAGCACCGCCAGGGCGAGCTCCCCTCGGCCCTGCACCTCCCACGCGTCGGGCCGGTCGATGTCGACGACCTTGATCGACACATTGCCGACCAGTTCGGAGTCCAGCCGCGACTTCACCATGCGGGCGGTCAGCTTGTGTCCGGACACCTTGCCCGCCAGCGGCGAGGTGTTGGTGCCGATAGTCACCGAGATGGCCGGTTCGTCGACGGTGATGCGCGGCAGCGCGTGCGCGTGGTCGGGGTCCGCGAGGGTGTCGCCGATCATGATCTCGGGCAGACCCGCGACGGCGACGATGTCGCCCGCGACGGCCTCGTCGGTGGGTGTCCGCTCCACGCCCTCGGTGACGAGCAGTTCGGTGATCTTGGCGTTCGTGATGACCGGATGGCCGTCCACCTCGCGCATCCAGGCGACCTGCTGACCCTTGCGGATCCGGCCCTTGTAGATGCGGATGAGTGCGAGCCTGCCCAGGAAGGCCGAGGCGTCGAGGTTGGTCACCAGCGCCTGCAGCGGGGCCTCGGGGTCGCCCTGCGGCGGCGCGATGTTCTCGAGCAGCACGTCGAACAGCGGGTCGAGGTTATCGCCGTCGGGGTTCTCACCATTAGCGGGTTCGGTGGTGCTGGCGATGCCCGCGCGACCAGACGCGTACAGCGTCGGCAGTCCGAGCGCGTGCTCGGCGGCCTTCTGGGCCTCTGGATCCAGGTCGGAGGCGACGTCGAGCAACAGGTCGTGGCTCTCGGAGACGACCTCGGCAATGCGCGCATCGGGCCGGTCGGTCTTGTTCACCACCAGGATGACGGGCAGATGCGCCGCCAGCGCCTTGCGCAGCACGAATCGGGTCTGGGGCAGCGGCCCCTCGGACGCATCCACGAGGAGCAGCACACCGTCGACCATCGACAGCCCACGTTCCACCTCGCCACCGAAGTCGGCGTGCCCAGGCGTGTCGATGACGTTGATCACCGTCACGCTGCCGTCCGGGTTCTTGCGGTGGACGGCGGTGTTCTTGGCCAGGATGGTGATGCCCTTTTCCTTCTCGAGGTCACCGGAGTCCATCAGTCGTTCGACGGCGTCGTCGCCGCGGTGGGTCAGCGCGCCGGATTGCCGCAGCATGGCGTCTACCAGGGTGGTTTTGCCGTGGTCGACGTGCGCGACGATGGCGACATTGCGAAATGGCACGACGGTGATTGTGGCAGCGGCGACCGCGGATAGCGAACCGGCAGCTGGGATCGCGCTTGTTGCGCTAGGCCGGTGTTGCGTGGCCAAGACCGTGAGCGGTACCCACACGGCGGACGCGGAGACGATCGCCAGGATCACCTGCGCAGGTCGAATCAGGTCGCGCTGGCGCAGAAATGTAGTCACCCAGTCGAACTGGTCGGGCTGGCTCCACCAGGATTTCAGCCTCGGCATCGGTTACGGCAGGTCAAAGGTTTCGCGCTGACAACGGTTCGGCAAAGCCTTTACGACACCGTCAAAAGCGCTTCAGCGAGGTCTGGCAACCATGCGCGATCCGCAGGCACCCAGTCGACTTCGGGTAATTCGGCAGCCGTCACCCAGCGCAGCGCCCGGTGGTCGTGCGCGTGCGGTTCGCCGGCGACCAGGTGAACCCGATAGGCCCGCAGCGTCGTCGTGCCATTCAGCGAGATGTCGTCGCCAAGCCGATCCCCGACCACGACGTCACCGACCTCGAGTCCCAATTCCTCGGCCAGCTCGCGGGCCAGGGCGTCTCGCTCGGTTTCACCGGACGAGACCTTGCCGCCCGGAAGTTCCCAGCGACCGGCCAATTCCGGCGGCCGGACGCGTTGTGCCACCAAGACGGTGGACCCGCGGATGAGGGCTCCGGCCACGACGATCTGGGCCGGCATGGCCGGATCAGCCTCCCACTGCGCCGCGCACCGCTTCGACGAAGGCGCGCAGGTCGCGTTCGCCATTCCCCAAGCGCGCCGGCCAGTGCGTCAGCCTCAGGTCCGTGACGCCCGCTTTCGCCTGCGCCGCCGCATCCGCCGCGACGGCGGCCAGATCCGGCCGGTCGTCGGCGTGGGCCTTGACCCGAAGTGAGCCGCTGACACCGAACCCATGCGGATCGCCGCCGGCACGTTCGACCGCCGCACGCATCCGCCCGATGCCGTCGGCGATGTCGCGGGCGTCCTGACCCCAAGGGATCCAATACTTTCCGAAACGCGCGAGCCTGCGGGCGACGGCACGATTGACCGTCCCGCTGACCCAGATCGGCACTCCGCCGGGCTGGACGGGTTTGGGCATCTGGTGTATCCGATCGAAGGTCAACTCGGGCGAGGAGTAGCTGACCTCGTTTTCCCGCCACAACCGCGTGCACACCTCGAGCGTCTGATCCAGAATTGCTCCGCGCTTGCCGAAATCGACTCCGGCCACGTCGTATTCCTCACGCTGCCAGCCGACACCCACCCCGAGATCGACACGGCCACCTGACAGAACATCCACGGTGGCAACGGTTTTGGCGAGAACCGCGGCGGGACGCAGCGCAGCGAGCAGGATGTTGGTGCCCAACCGGATGCGTTCGGTCCGCGCCGCGAGATAAGTCAGGACCGTGAGCGGCTCCAGCCAAAGTCCGTCCGGCCCGGTCGGCTGGCGCCCGCCGGCCGTTCCGCCCACCCCGGGATCGGCGTATGCGTCCATATGCATGCCGAACGCGATGTGCTCGGACACCAGCACGCGGTCGAACCCGGAGTTCTCCAGCACGTGCGCCCAGTCAGTGAGGTGCTCCCAGCTGGCCGGCGCCTCGGCCCAGTAGGAGGGAATTCCCATCGAGAGCTGTATCGAGGCCATTGGCGCAGGTTAACCGATCGGCACCGGCCGATCGGTTAACCTATCGATGGGTCTACTTGCCCAGCGTGAACTGGTTGACGTCGATGTAGCCGGCCCGGAATGCCCAGGCGCAACCGGTCAGATACCTCATGTACCGCTCGTACACCTCTTCGGACTGAATCCTGACGGCCTCGCTCTGGTGTTCCTCCAATGCGGCGGCCCAGAAGTCCAGCGTCCTCGCGTAATGCAGCCGCAGCGACTGCCGGCGCGCCAGATTGAAACCCGCCTTCGACGCGTGGAACTCCACCATTTCGATCGGCGGCAACTGGCCACCGGGGAAGATCTCGGTGCTGATGAATTCCGTGAAGCTGCTCAACTCTTCGGTCATCGGCAGATCGCGTTCGAGCATTTGCTGCGGCGTCAGCATGGTGATCGTGTGCAGCAGCATCACCCCGTCATCGGGCAGAATGCGGTAGGCCAGCTCGAAGAAATCGTCGTAACGGTCATACCCGAAGTGCTCGAACGCACCGATGGAGACGATCCGGTCGACGGACTCGTCGAACTGTTCCCAGCCTTGTAGCAACACCCGCCTGCTGCGTGCGGTGTCCATTTCGTCGAGAAGCTTCCGCACGTGGGCGGCCTGGTTTTCGGACAACGTCAGACCGATGACGTCCACGTCGTACTTGTCGACAGCGCGCCGGAGCGTGCTGCCCCAGCCGCAGCCGACCTCGAGCAGCGTCATCCCGGATCGCAGCCCCAGCTTGCCCAGCGCCAGGTCCACCTTGCGGATCTGCGCCTCTTCGAGGGTTATGTCTCGTAGGCGATCAAAATACGCGCAGCTGTAGGTCATCGTGGGGTCGAGGAACAGCCGGAAGAAGTCGTCAGACAAGTCGTAGTGCGCCTGCACTTCTTCGAAGTGCGGCGTCAGCTTTTCTGCCACGGCGGCCCCCCGCCTTTCTTCTGGACTCCGGGCCATTCCCCTGGGTCACGAGGTGGCCATTGCCCTGGTTCAACACGCTTTGCGAAACCGCCCGAGCCAAGCTCCAGGATGCCCGGTGGCCCCCGGCCGCACAATGCCCTGGGCCCGGCGGCTCAACGCGCTGCCGGGCCGGCGCGCGGCGGTACGTTGAGAGGTATGGCTGTGTTAACGGATGAACAAGTAGATGCCGCACTGCCCGACCTCGACGGCTGGGAACGTACCGACGGTGCCTTGCGCCGTTCGATCAAGTTTGAAAGCTTCCTCGCCGGTATCGACGCGGTGCGCCGGGTGGGCGAGCACGCCGAAAGCAAGGATCACCATCCCGATATCGATATTCGTTGGCGGACAGTGACTTTCGCGCTGGTTACGCACTCCGAGGGCGGTATCACCAAGAACGACGTTGAGATGGCGCGCGATATCAACGGGATCGTCGCCGGCTAGCCCAGCGACGGCGCGGCAGGTGCTTCAGACTGCTCAGAACTCGCCGAATCGGACCCGGCGGCACGCTTGCCGGAGGCGGCGATGAGTATCAAAGTCGCCATTGCCGCCACCGTGTAGGCCAGCGCGGCCCAGGCCAGGTACCAGGGTCGGCTGATCTGCCAGATGTTCGGCTGCGCGAACAGCAGCAACCACGGCACGCCGATGATTGTCAGCACCAGCCAGCCCCAGCCCGCGATCCGCATGCCGGGTCGCTGCGGCCCATGGATCAGCCAGATCATCAAGGGCACCAGCCACACCCAGTGGTGGGTCCACGAAATGGGTGACATCAGCAGCCCGAACAGCTCGACCACCAGCAACTTGCCGAGCCGATCCGAGGAGTCCAGGGCGCGCCACGCCAGGACGGCAAGTACGGCCGTGACGGCGATCGCGGCCAAGACCAGCGGACCGAAGCCGGCGTCGTGGCCGAGGATCCGGGAAATACCGCCGCGCCAGGATTGATTGATCGACGTGGCGATGGGCCCCACCCGATGTGCATCGCCGAGTAGATCGGTGAAGTAGTAGCCAGTCTGATCGCCGACGATCAACACCGACAGCCCGACGGTGGTAAAGAAGACGGCCACCGAAAACGCGGCCGCGCCATACCGCCGGACACCGACGAGATAGACACCCGCGATGGCCGGCGTCAATTTGATCCCCGACGCCACGCCGACCAACAGCCCCGACAGCCACCAGCGCGAGGTGTAGACCGCCCAGAGCACGCCCAGCATCAAAAAGACGTTGATCTGCCCATAGTCGAAGTTGTTGCGCAGCGGCTCAGTCCAGATGGTGCTCGCCGTCCACGCCATCGCGACACGGTGCCCGGTGCCGTTGGGGACGCCCAGCAAGCGCTGGCTGATCCGAACCGAACCGTACAACGCGGCCATCATGGCGACCTGCCACAGAAAGCCGACCAGGCCGAACGGCAGCAGATGCAACGGGTAGAAGACGATCGCCGCGAACGGCGGATAGGTGAACGGCAGCGGGAAGTCCGGCGTGTGCTCGGCGTACACGAAGCTGTACAGCGTGCCCGGATGGTCCAGAGCGGCCGCGCCCCCGAGATATACGTGCAGGTCGACGAAGTTTGCGCCGTTGGCCCCCAGGTAGGTCACGCCGAGTCGCGCGGCGATGCTCACGATCAACAGGATCGGCGCGGCGGTGCTGATCAGACTGGCCAGTCGCCGGGAGATGGGTGCCGCCGGGGCGGCCGCAGTGGTGTCTATCTGCCTGACTTTAGCGATCGCGGCAGGTGCTGATGTTGTCCGCCGTCACCGCCGCCGAGCCAGGGCCGCGGAGTTTGCCACCGCCCGCGGCTCGGCGGGTGTGTCCCCGCCCGTCTTGGTCACCGCCATCACTCGTATCCATAACGATCAAATAAATGCCACACGTGTCACTTGAGTCCCACCAGCATCAAAGTAGCTTCAGGCCGTCACCTGTTGTCGATCCCTTGGGGGAGCAATGCCAACCATCTGGACTTATGCGAAAGCCGCCGCCGTTGTCGTCGGTTCGTCCGCCGCCCTACTGACGGGCGGAATCGCCCACGCCGACCCCGCGCCGATTCCCGACCCCGGCCTGCAGAACATCCCGCAGCAGCTGATCGCTTCGGCGGCCAACGCTCCGCAGATTCTGCAAAACCTCGCCACCGCCCTCGGCGCGCAGCCGCCGCAGGCGCCGGCCACTCCCGGCATCACCTTTCCGGGAATGGCCTCGGCGCAGGCCCCCGCGGCGTCTGCCCCGGCGGGAATCCCGTCCATTCCGGGGCTCACGCCGGCAGCGACCGCGCCGACCGCCCCGACGGCGGCCAGCCCAACGATTCCCGGGCTGGGCTCGATTCCCGGGTTAACGCAGTCGACTCCGGCGGCTCCGGCCGCTCCGGCGGCGAGCTCGGGTATCCCCGGACTCGGCTCGATCCCGGGCTTGACGGCGCCGGCGGCACCTGCCTCCGCCGCCGCACCAGCGTCGTCTCCGCTATCTCAGGTGGCGAAGGTCGACATGCCGGCCCTGCCCAGCCTGCCCGGCCTGCCCGGCCTGCCGCTGAATGTGCCACCGAAGCTGTCGCTTCCGGGCGATCTGCCGGCGCTGGCTTCGGGTGCCGTTCCGGGGACACCGGCCGCACCGGTCGCAGCCGCGCCGGCTGCACCTGCGCCGCTGACGTCACCGTCGCTGTTGTCCGCCCTGCCCTGAGCAGATTGCTAAACGGCTAACCAACTACCGAAGGACTGGAGGACATCGTGGCAAGCACTTGGAATCTGTCCAAAGGTTTGGCCGCTGTCGTCACGGCATCGGCTGCCGCGTTCGGGTTCTGCCCGAGCGCGGCGGCCGACCCGGCGGCACCGCAACCGACACCGCAACAAGGCGCGACCCAGCAACTGCCCGGCCTGCCGGCGTTATCGGAGCTGAGTCCGATAATCCAGCAGGCGGCGGGCGACCCCGGCCAAGCGACACAACTGCTGATGGCCGCCGCGCAAGCATTCACGCACAACGCGTCAGCGCCCACCGAATCGAAGCACGTGGCCGAGTCGGTGAACCAGTTCGTGCAGGAACCGGGTGCTCCGGTTCCCGGTGCGCCGGCTCCGGCGCCTGAGGCCGCGCCGGCCGAACATGTACCCGGGGTCGGCGTCGTGCCGGGCACCCAGGCACACCTGCCGACGGGCATCGACCCGGCCCACGCCGCGGGTCCGGCCCCGGTTGCCGCTCTTCCGGCAGCCACACCGCCGGCGTCCGCACCGGCGCCCGCGACACCCGCCCCGGCAGCCGCACCCGGGCCAGGCCCAGCACCCGCGCCGGCAGCCGCACTCGCGCCGGCACCCAACCCGGCTCCGGCACCGGGCGCCGCGCCGGCCGCGGCGGCTCCGGGTTACGGCCCTAACGCCCCGATCACGCAGGACTTCATGTATCCCTCGATCGGCAGCAATTGCCTTGCGGACGGCAGTAGCGCAATAGCGGCCGCGCTGTCGGTGGCAGGGCCTGCCACGATCCCGCTGCCCGGCCCGCAACCCGGTCAGACCGCCTACGTGTTCACCGCGGTCGGCACGCCCGGGCCTGCCGAGGTGCAGAAGCTGCCGCTGAACGTCACCTGGGTGAACCTGACCACGGGCAAGTCGGGCACCGTAACGCTCAAGCCGCGCACCGACATCAACCCCGACGGGCCTACGACATTGACCGGGATTGCCGACACGGGCTCGGGCAGCATCATGTCGACGATCTTCGGTCAGGTCACGACCAAAGAAAAGCAGTGCCAGTTCCTGCCCACCATCGGCTCAACCGTGGTGCCTTAAAAAGCCAACCAACACCCCCTAGTGCGAGCGCGCGTGTCACCGCACGACACGCGCGCTCGCCTTGTCTGGGGGACTGCTAGTACGCCATGAACAAGATCGAGTCGCGGTCGTACTCCAGGCCCGGATGAACGCTGGCCAGGTGAGCCTGGGTCAAATCGACCAGCTCATCCTCATCCTTGCCGACGATGGCTTCTCCGCACGGACACGTGATGTGTGTCTTCACGTTGGCGCCTTCCCTTCTGGTGACCTTCTACTTTGCCGCCTTGGCTGCTGCTTTCATCTGCTTTTTGTACGCTCGAACTTTCCCCATCGATTGGGCGTCGACGATATCGGCGACGGATATGTGCGCACCGGCTTGACCGAAGTCCCCCGCCGCCGCGCGCCAGCCTTTCGGCGTCACGCCATACTGCTTGCCCAGCAGCGCCAAAAAGATCTTCGCCTTCACCTCGCCGAAGCCAGGTAATCCCTTGATCCGCCGCAGCAGCTCATTTCCGTCGGGGTCCCCGGCGCTCCACAATCCGGCCGCGTCGCCGTCATAGCGGTCGACGATGATCTGCGCCAGCGTTTGGATGCGCTTAGCCATTGACCCCGGAAAGCGGTGTATCGCAGGCCTTTCCGAGCACAACGCGACAAACTTGTCCGGGTCGTAGTCCGCGATTTCGGCGGCGTCGAAACTGTCCATCCGGTCCGCGATCTTCTTCGGTCCCGCGAAGGCGGTCTCGAAGGGGACCTGCTGATCAAGAACCATCCCGATGAGCAGGGCCAACGGACTCTGGGCCAGCAGCTGGTCGGCCTCAGGATCTTGAGCGAGGCAAAGTTTCACTGTCAACGAGCTTCCTTCCGCCGAACACCCGTTGTCCAGAGACTACTCACAAGCAATGACCGAGTTATCGTGGCGTGGTGGTGGACGAGGCAAAATTGGCGCTGATGCTGGCCCGCGACGAACTGCATCAGCTCGTCACTGCCTATTGCCGGGCTGTCGACCGCGCCGATTATGAAACGGTGCGGAGCCTGTACCACCCCGACGCGACCGACTCGCACGGCTCGTTCTCGACGGGCGGCGTCGAACAGTTCATCGCACAACTACAAGCGGCGGAACCGTATGTGCGTGTCTCCCAACACAACATCACCACAACGAACTTCGCGGTCGAGGGCGCGCAGGCCCGCGGTGAGATCTACTGCCTGGTGTTTCACACCTTCGCCGGCCCCGAACACGACATAGATGTCATCATCGGCGGCCGATACCTGGACAACTACACCCAACACGACGGCCGCTGGAAGTTCAGTCAACGCACCATCGTGGCGGATTGGGCATACCAAAACGACCCATCCCAAGTGAACTTCGGGCATCCCAGCACCCGGGGAAGCCTGCGCGGCCAACCAGGCCAAGCAGACCCTTCGGTCGGCCTGTTCACGCCGCACCACGGCTGAACCGCGTCGGAAAACGCCTGTCTGCCAACGATTATCGACAGATTAGCCGCTCTTGCGGCGGAATTCCCGACGGTTCTCCACCGGACCGTGCACCCGCGGCTGCTTGCCACCACCGTCTTTGTGATCGGATCCGCCCGATGACTTGGCCATCTTGCGGTCCAGGGCTTCGCGAAACTTGCGCTTGTTCTCGTCCTCTGCCCCCGCAGCGTCCTGCTCGGACTTCGATTCAGCCATACCGGCAGCCTAGCCTGGCTACCGCTTGCCCGGAGGCATGCCGTACAGATGGGAGATCGGCAGCGTCAGCACTACCCGCCGATCGGTGACCATCGCCTGCCGGTACTCATCCCAATCCGAATGCTCACCGGCGATGTTGCGATACAACGCAATCAAGGCTTCGACGGTGTCGTCGCCGGGCGCGGCGGCCGGGGGCGTCAGTTCGGCCGTGCCCTCGGCGACGGCATACGACCAGCCGTCGTCGGAGTCGACCAGGATCGAAGCCCGCGGATCGCGGCGCAAATTGCGGGTCTTGGCCCGCGGCTCGGTGATCGATACTCGAATCACCAACTCACGCGGATCGAAGTGGTAACTCACGTTCGACAGTTGCGGCCGCCCGTCGCGTTTGATTGTGGCCAGCACCCCGAGGGAGTTTCCTTTGATCAGTGCCAGCAGCTTGTCGTCGAAGACTTGGCGTCCCATGCCAAGAGACTACGTCGGTCTGGTGCAATCGGATGATGACCAAATACGCGGTGTTGCTGCGCGGCGTCAACGTCGGCGGCGTCAATCTCAAGATGGCCGAGGTGGCGACGGCCTTGACTGACGCCGGATTCGCAGCCGTGCGCACCATCCTGGCCAGCGGCAACGTGCTGTTGGAGTCGTCCGCCAAAGCGGCCGCGGTGCGCAAGAAAGCCGAAACCACCTTGCGCGAAAGCTTCGGTTATGACGCATGGGTACTGGCCTACGACGTCGATGCGATCCGCGCCATCGTCGATGCTTACCCGTTCCAGCCCGAGGTCGACGGATATCAGTCCTACGTCACGTTCGTCGCCTCGCCAGATGGTGGGGCCGCAGTCCTCGACGAGTTCGCAGCGCTGACCGAGCAAGCCGGCGCCGACGAGAAGATCAGCCGCGGGGAAGGCGTCATTTATTGGCAGGTACCCAAAGGCAGCACGCTGGACAGCACGATCGGCAAGACGATGGGCAAGCCTCGGTACAAGTCGTCGACCACGACGCGCAACCTGCGCACCCTGGCCAAACTGTTGCGGTGATACTCAAGCCAAAGCTGGGTAAGGTTTGCGTCGATGACCTCTGCCCAAGAGCCTGAAAAAGAGCGGGTCTCCCTCGGAGGCGTTTCCGAGACCGCCCTGCTGACGCTGAATGCGCGGGCACAGGAGGCACGCCGTCCCGATCGCGCCATCGACGATCCGATGGCGATCGCGCTGGTCGACTCGATCGACTACGACTTCGCGAAGTTCGGCCGGCCTCGCCAGGACATCGCGCTGCGCGCACGGCTCTTCGACACCCAAGCCCTGTCCTACCTGGCCCAGCACCCGGCAGCCACCGTCGTGGCGCTGGCCGAGGGCCTGCAAACCAGCTTCTGGCGCGTGGACGCAAGCCTTTCGGACGCCCAATTCCGTTGGCTGACAGTTGATTTACCCGAAGTCATCGATGTTCGGACGCGGCTGTTGCCGGCCTCCCCGCGGATGTCGGCCTGCGCCCAGTCCGCCCTGGACTACAGCTGGATGGATTCGGTAGACCCGTCCGGCGGCGTGTTCATCACCGCCGAGGGACTGCTGATGTATCTGCAGCCCGAGCAGGCACTGGGGCTTATTGCCCAGTGCGCCAACAAGTTTCCCGGAGGTCGGATGATGTTCGACCTGCCTCCGCCCTGGTTCGCCAAGGTGAGCCAGGGCGGCATGCGAACCTCGCGACACTACAAGGGGCCGCCGTTGCCGTTCAGCTTGTCGGTTGCCGAGGCGGCCGACCTGGTGAACTCCGTGCCTGGCGTGCGCGCTGTCCACCAGCTGCGGCTGCCGCCGGGACGCGGCCGGGCATTCAACGCCGCGGTGTCGATGATGTACCGCGTACGCCGTTTCGGCGCGCTACGGCCGTGCTTGACGCTGCTGGAATTCGGCTAGCGCGAGTCCCCGTCGGGCACCGCCTCGACGTAGCGCAGCGCGTCGGCCTTCTCCAGCCCGAGGCCGCGGGCAACGTGGACGTACTCGCGGGCCGCCGCCGCCATCGCGGCGTCGGTCGGATCGTAGCGGGCGATGAAAGTGCCGAAGCGGCCGCGGGTTTCGACGATAGCCGCCGTTTCCAGCTCACGGTATGCGCGCGCCACCGTGTTGACTGCCACGCCCAGTTGTCCGGCCAGTTCCCGCACCGTCGGCAAGCGGCTGCCGGGCGGCAACGCGCCGTCCCGGACACCATCGATGACCTGCGTCCTGAGTTGGTCGAACAGCGGCCGGCCGGCCTTGAGGTCGACCCGTAGCCATTCGCCCAGCTCCACGTGTCCAGTATCACCCAAGCACCGCTATCTTGGTGGCATGCGAGTGACGGTGCTGAGCGGCGCAGGGATCTCCGCAGAAAGCGGAGTGCCGACATTTCGCGACGACAAGAACGGATTGTGGGCCCGTTTCGACCCCTACGAGCTGTCCAGCACCCAAGGCTGGCTCGACAACCCCGAGCGGGTGTGGGGGTGGTATTTGTGGCGGCATTATCTGGTGGCCACCGTCGAGCCCAATGACGGGCACCGCGCCATCGCCGCGTGGCAGGACTACGCCGAGGTCAGCGTCGTCACTCAGAACGTCGACGACCTGCACGAGCGTGCAGGCAGCGCGCCGGTGCACCACCTACACGGCAGCCTTTTCGCATTCCGTTGCGCGAGTTGCGATATGCCCTACAAGGACGCACTACCCGAGATGCCCGAACCGGCACTGGAGGTGCAGCCGCCGCTGTGCCCGCGCTGCGGCGGGCTGATTCGGCCCGACATCGTGTGGTTCGGTGAGCGGCTACCCGAAGAGCCGTGGCAGCAGGCGGTCGAAGCGACCCAAGCCGCCGACGTGATGGTAGTGGTGGGGACCTCGGCGATCGTCTATCCGGCCGCCGGCCTCGCCGATCTTGCGGTGTCGCGCGGCACGGTCGTGATCGAGGTCAATCCCGAGCCCACGCCACTGTCCGGCAGCGCCACGATCAGCATTCGCGAGCCGGCGAGTCGGGCGTTGCCGGGGCTGCTGCAGCGGCTGCCCGCCCTGCTGAAGTAAGGGCTACGGCCTGCGCGCCCGTCCCAGCAACAGCTCCGACACCGGCATGGGTGACCAGGCGGGCAGTGTCAACTCCCGCCGGGACGTGTCCACCTCGAATCCGGCCTCGACGATCGCGCGTTCGGTATCGCGATGGGTGTGGCAGTTACCCAGGAACCGGGGCCACACCGTCGCGTCGGCGAACCGCTGCAGCCGGCCCCGCATACCGGTGCTGGCGATGTGCTCGAGGTAGCGCAACTCCCCACCCGGCCGCAGTAATGAGTACAGACGCCGCAGCACCATCCCGGGGTCGCGCACCGAGCACAGCACCAGCGAGCACACCACCGCGTCGAACGGCTGCTCGCCGCTGAACTCCTCCACGGTCTCGTTGGTCAGGATTACCGGAACGGGCGCCGCGGCTGCGGCCGCCCGCGCCCGCGCCGCCAGTCGCGACTCGGGCTCCATCGCGACTACCTGTTCGACGGACGCGGGGTAGTTCGGGAAGTTCGTGCCGATACCCGCCCCGACTTCGAGGACCCGGCCCGACAAGCCGGCCAGGTTCTCCCGGCGCAGTGCCCGCACCGCCTCCGTCTCGTGAGCGGCAGCAACCGGCCACACCCGCGCAAAAAACGGGTTATCGAACGTTGTTGCCGTTGCTGAAGTCATCCCCCACCCTCCGATTCGGAACGGCCTCAGCATAAGGCCCTCCGACGCCTACGACGGCCGATCCGCGGTCCTGCAATCAACAGTGCTCTCCCGGTCGTCAGCCTCAACCGATTTTCGTCACCGATTCGCTGAGCTGGTGCCCGTTGTGCTCCACCGAGATCGCGATCGGCTCGAGGGGCGCGGCCGGTTCGGGCGGTCCCTCGCTGATGCCGAACCGCTCGTGCAACCAGATCAGCGGTCTGGGCGCCCACCAGTTCCAGCGGCCCATCACATGCATGAAGGCCGGAACCAGAACCATCCGCACCAGGGTGGCGTCCACCAGCACGGCGAGGGTCAGACCAAGGCCGAACATTCGCATGAACGACACGTGTGCGGCGATCAGCGCGGCGAAC
>DASYJS010000211.1:0-3082 GCA_035996225.1 Mycobacterium sp.
AAATTCGGGGCAATTTCTCGCCGTGGCGTTACGCTCGCAAGCGGGAGGTGCCCCCAGCTCGCGGCGAGGGCTGACGCTCGAGGCGTCAGCTAAGCCAGCGCGCCAGTCTGGACGAAGATGCGGGCGCCGGCTGGCGAGTTACATAGGGCCTCGGCTGGTTTCGTTCCGGGACGGAACTGGCCCGCGCCTGCTTCAGCTGCATCCGCAAGTGCTGCCGAAGGTCATGCATATCGGGATCCGTCCAACGGTTGTCGGCTTCGATCGGGTCGGCGGTCAGATCGTAGAGCTCCCACTGATCATCGAGCGGAGAGGTCCGATAGGCCTCTCCCCCAACGCCATTGGCCGCTAGATGGCGCACGCCCGGCTCGGTCCAGGTCCCCGGATCGTCGAAGGTGCGGACCAGCTTCCAGAGGTGTCCGGCACCCCCGGCATCGTCAACCCGGACAACCAGGCCCTCGAAATTCGACGCGGTGTGGGCCGGAATCCGGATACGCAGCGGCGCAGGCGGATTGACCGTCTGTCGCAGCTGGCGTGCCAAACCCGACGCACCGCTGTCTCCTTCGAGCATGTTGTCGCGGGTCATCAGGTACACGGCCCGGGTCTCGTCGGCGGGTGCGCCATCGACGATCGGCATGAGATCGCGGCCCGGCAGCTCGTGGACCTCGGAGAACGACTCCGCCAGCCTGGCCGCGACGTCCGCGACATCGACGCCCACTGCTCCCAGCAGTGTCGGGACCAAATCGACATGTGAGGTCGGTGCCGTCACCGCCCGGGGTTGTGTGGCACCCGAACCGATGCGGGCGACGACGAAGGGAACGCGGGTGGCCTCGTCATAGAGGTTGAACCATTTCTGGTGCAGTCCGCCGTGGGCGCCCAGCAGATCTCCGTGATCGGCGGTACGCACCAATAGTGCGTTGTCCGAGCCATTTTCAGTGACGGCCCGCCTGACACGGTCGATCGGTGCGTCCACCTCGGCGTGCAAGCGGTAGTAGAGGTCGCGGTATTGCTGCGCCTTGCGATCGTAGGTCCGATTGACCATCGGCGCTGGACCGTAGCCCGAGTAATAGGCCTCGCGGAACGCGATCTGTGCGGCCGGCTTGGTCGACAGGTCTTCGTCGGCGGTCGGCGCCGGGGCGACCGGGGGCGGGTCCAGGGGTGAGGGCTTGACCGGGCCGCGACGCGACCACGTCGGGAACAGCACGATGTCGTGCGGGTTGACGAAGCTGGCGACAAGCAGGAATGGACGCAGGGCGGCGGGGTCGCCGGCGCGACGGCAGGCGTAACGGTCGGTGAGCCAGGCGACGACCCGATCGGCGATCAGCGGGTCGCGGCGAATGCCGGCATTGCCCAGCAGCGCGCCGTGCGGTTCCGGGCCCACCCATCCGGAAAAGCCATACGGCTCCAACGGATCCGCGTCGAGATAGCGCCGCACCGCGACCGGGTCGACGACGCCGTCGTCGTCGTTGGTCGCCAGCGGTTCGCCGGTAGCGGGATCGTCGAGATCGGCGTGGGAGACGTGCCACTTGCCGTCGTAATGGGTGTCGTACCCGGCGGCGCGGAACCAGTTGCCCAGCGTCGGGACCTCGCCCTTGCGCAGCCAGCGCAGCCGCGAATCGTCGAACCGCTTGCCGATGCCGTCGGTCTGGGTGACCCCGTGCAGATCCGGGTACTGGCCGGTGAAGATCGTCGGCCGGCTTGGCACGCACGCCAGGGAACCGGTGTAGTGCCGCGCGAAGCTCACGCCGTGCTCGTCGAACCACCGGCGACAGTCCAGCGTCCGCTTGCGCCAGGCCAGTACTTCGGGCGACTCGTACGGCGGGATGGCACGTTCCTCGTCGGTCATGAGGATGACGACGTCCGGGCGCGCTTCAGTCATGTTCGTGCTCCATTCGTTTTGCCAGCCCCGCCAGCATCGAGTCGGATTCCTTGGCCATGCCGCGGCAGACGACCCACTCCGCCGCCCGCGCCCGGGGCCCGGTGCCGATCTCCACCCTGCTGGTCAACGTCACCTCGGTCGCGGCACCGGACGGCCGTAGCGTCCAGCGATTGACGACGTTGTGCAACTGCTTGGGGAGGCCCTCGATGCCGTAGGCCAGCGCCGTCGGCGGGTCGAACTCGGCGATGCGCTCCACCAGCGTGTTTCGCCCGATCTGCACCCGGCGGGTGGTTCCCATCGGGCCGCCGTCGGGTCCGTAATTCAGGATGCACGAGTGATCAGCGTTGGCCGACCATGAACTCAGTGCACCGAAGTCGGCCAGCACCTCCCAGATTGCCTGCGGCGGGGCGGTTATCGTCCGGCTGCGGCTGATGTCCGACACCCCGCCATCCAACACCATGACGCTGGCATGTGGCGGCTGACTTCGATAGCTGTGATGAGTCCGCTACAGCCCCATGTTCTTGGCGATGATCAACTTCATCACCTCGCTGGTTCCGCCGTAGATGCGGTTGACGCGGCTGTCGGCATACAGCCGGGCGACCGGATATTCGGTGATGTAGCCGTAGCCGCCGTGCAGTTGCAGGCAGCGGTCGATGACCCTGGAGGCTACCTCCGTACAGAACAGCTTGGCCGACGCGGCATCGGCAGCCGAGAGTTCGCCCTTGTCGAGTGCCTCGACGGCGCGATCGACGACGGCCTCGCAGGCGTCCACTTCGGCCTGGCATGCGGCGAGTTCGAACTTCGTGTTCTGAAAGGCCGCCACTGGCTGGTTGAAGACCAGGCGATCCTTCGTATATGCCATGGCGAACTGCACGGCCGCCTTTGCTTGCGCGTACGCGTTGACGGCGATGCCGAGCCGTTCCCTTGGCAGATTGTGACCAAGATAGGAGAAGCCCCGATGCTCCTCGCCGAGCAGATCCTCGACGGGCACCATGACGTCGGTGAAGCTCAGTTCGGCCGTGTCGGACACCTTCAGACCCAGCTTGTCGAGTTTGCGGCCCACCGAGTAGCCGGGCAGCGTCGTGTCGACGACGAGCAGCGAGATGCCGTAGCGCCGATCGTCCTCACTGGGCGGCGCGGTGCGCGCGCACACGATCATCCGGTCGGCCTGGACACCGCCGGTGATGAACGTCTTCGAGCCGTTGA
>DASYJS010000212.1:0-17731 GCA_035996225.1 Mycobacterium sp.
GGCATCGTCGACTTCGACATCGTCGACGAGTCGAACCTGCAGCGCCAGATCATCCACGGCGTCGCCGACGTCGGACGCTCCAAGGCGCAGTCGGCGCGCGACTCGATCCTGGCGATCAATCCCCTGGTCGAGGTGCGGCTCCACGAGTTCCGGCTGGAGGCGAGCAACGCCGTCGACCTGTTCAAGCAGTACGACCTGATCATGGACGGCACCGACAACTTCGCTACCCGGTATCTGGTCAACGATGCCGCGGTGCTGGCCGGTAAGCCCTACGTGTGGGGGTCGATCTACCGCTTCGAAGGCCAGGTCTCGGTGTTCTGGGAGGACGCTCCCGACGGGCTCGGCCTGAACTACCGCGATCTCTACCCGGAGCCGCCGCCACCCGGCTTGGTGCCGTCGTGCGCCGAGGGGGGCGTGCTGGGCATCATCTGCGCTTCCATCGCGTCGGTGATGGGCACCGAGACGATCAAGCTGATCACCGGTATCGGCGAATCGCTGCTCGGCCGGCTGATGATTTACGACGCGCTGGAGATGAGCTACCGCACCATCAAGATCCGCAAAGACCCGTCCACGCCGAAGATCACCGAACTGATCGACTACGAGGAATTCTGCGGTGCGGTGTCGCAGGATGCGGTCGAGGCGACCACCGGCTCGACCATCACACCGCGGGAGCTGCGTGCGCTGCTGGACTCTGGCAAGAAGCTGGCCTTGATCGACGTTCGCGAGCCCGTGGAGTGGGACATCAACCACATCGACGGCGCTCAGCTGATCCCGAAGTCTTTGCTCAATTCCGGTGAGGGGCTGGCAAAGTTGCCGCACGACCGCAAGGCGGTGCTGTATTGCAAGACGGGCGTGCGCTCGGCCGAGGCGCTGGTCGCGGTGAAGAGCGCCGGTTTCTCCGACGCCGTCCATCTGCAGGGCGGAATTGTGGCGTGGGCCCAGCAGATGCAGCCCGACATGGTGATGTACTGACCAGCTCACCGCCGCGCGGCCGGGGGTTCGTCCACAGCGCGTCGTCGTGCCGACCCGCATCGTCGCCCGGCTAGGCTAACCCCCGTGAGTGTCGAACCACCGCCGGAGCACGTGCTTTCGGCGTTCGGTTTGGCCGGGGTTAAGCCCATCGCCTTGGGTGCCAGCTGGGAAGGCGGCTGGCGATGCGGCGAAGTTGTTCTCTCGATCGTGGCCGACCATGCGCGCGCGGCCTGGTCTGCGCGAGTGCGGGAGACGCTGTTCGTCGACGGGGTGCGCCTGGCCCGGCCGGTCCGCTCGACCGACGGGCGCTACGTGGTCTCGGGATGGCGAGCGGACACGTTTGTCGCCGGCACACCGGAGCCCAGGCACGACGAGGTCGTCTCGGCGGCGGTGCGACTGCACGAGGCCACCGGCAAACTGGAGCGCCCCCGGTTTCTGACCCAGGGACCGACCTCGCCGTGGTCAGACATCGACGTGTTCGTCGCCGCCGATCGCTCTGCGTGGGAGGAGCGGCCGCTGGCTTCGGTGCCGCCGGGCGCGCGCACCGCCCCGCCGCCGGCCGACGGCCAACGTTCGGTCGAGCTGATCAGCCAGCTCGCGACGTTTCGCAAGCCGACCAAGAGCCCCAATCAGCTAGTGCACGGGGATCTTTACGGGACAGTGCTTTTCATCGGCACCGCCGCGCCGGGGATCACCGACATCACGCCGTACTGGCGGCCCGCGTCATGGGCTGCCGGCGTGGTGGTCGTCGACGCGCTGTCGTGGGGTGAGGCCGACGACGGACTTATCGAACGTTGGAACGCTCTGCCGGAGTGGCCGCAGATGTTGTTGCGCGCGTTGATGTTTCGTCTGGCAGTTCATGCGCTACATCCGCGGTCGACCGCCGAGGCCTTCCCGGGTCTGGCCCGCACGGCAGCCTTGATCCGGCTGGTGCTTTAAGCGCCCGATGGAAACTCGTAGCGGACTTCGCTGAGCGAGATTCTGCCGTCGACGGAAAGAACTCCTTCGGCGCGAAGTAGTTCCAGTTGGCGGGTCGTCAAGTGCTGTGCCGGGCGCCCCGACGCGGAGATCACCCGATGCCAGGGCAGATCGGAGGAGTCGGTGCGCATGATCCATCCGACGATCCGCGGGCTGGAAAGCCCTGCGACAGCGGCAATGTCGCCGTAGGTGGAGACTTGGCCGGAGGGGATGGCGGCCACTAGTGCGCGCACCCGCTCGACTTGCTCCTCGGTCACCGGCGCCACGGTCAGCGGACCTGGAACTGCGTGCGGATCAGCGCGGCCACCTCGGTCGGCTTTGCGCCGGGCACCATGTGGTTGCACTCGAAAGTCAGCAACTCGAAATCGGCTCCCAAGCGTTCCTGCAGGCCCGCGATGAGCTGCTCGCCGACATAGGGCGGCGACGTGAATGCCGCGCGCACCAAGGTGGTCGGCGTTCCCGCCGGCGGAAACACGGTCGGCCGGGCCAACTCACTCCAGTAGGACATCATCGCCGGCACGCTGACCCGCCAGCCGTACCGACCGCTTGGCAGCCTGACCAGATGCTCGTCGAGTTCGGCGTCGAGCACGGCGGGATCCACGTCCGCCCAAGAGCCCGTGGCCTTTTCCATGCGAGCTTCCGCGGGATCCGGGTAGTCGGGAGAGGAGAGCATTGCCTCGGCGATGTCGCGCATCCACCCGCCGTCCAAACCGACCGCGGGGTCGAGCAGGAGCAGAGCCGTCACCAAGTCCGGCCGGGCCGCGGCCAGATTCATTGCCAGCGCTCCGCCGAACGAGTGGCCGACAACCAGCACCGGGGTCTCGGCCACCTCGTCGAGCAGCGCGCCCAGCGCCGCGACATTGGCCTCAATTGTCCACGGTGGGGCCCACGACGACTTGCCGTGGCCGAGCAGATCGGGGGCGGCGATGGTGATTTCGGGAAGATAATCGCCCAACTGTTGCCACCGTTGGCCATGGCCGGTCAGTCCGTGCAGGGCAAGCATTTGCACCGGCCCAGCCGGACCGTAGCGGTGCACGTGAAGGTCGGTGGTCACGCGTCGATGATGCCAGGCCCGACGGCCGCCGCCGGTCCTAGCCGGACCGACTTGTCAGACCCTCGTGATGTCATGCCGGTATGTCGTTGACCTGGGGTGCCGAGGCCGGTGCTGTTCTGACGCCGGGTGCACGCGGCCTGCTGCGTATCCTGGGCGGCCCGGGCACCGGGAAGAGCAGCCTGCTGGTCGATGCCGCTGTTGCTCAGGTCGACGCCGGCGTTGACCCGGAATCGGTTCTGCTGCTTACCGGTTCGGGCCGGATAGGGATGCGGGAGCGCAGCGCGTTGACGATGGCATTGCTGCGGGCGCGCGACACCGACTCGTGCCGGTCCGCGATCCGCGAGCCGTTGGTGCGCAGTGTGCACAGCTATGCCTACGCGGTGTTGCGGCGCGCGGCCGAGCGCGCCGGCGACGCGCCGCCGCGGCTGGTCACCAGCGCCGAACAGGACGCCATCATCCGGGAGTTGCTGGGCGGCGACCTCGAGGACGCAGGCACCACCGCATGGCCGGCGCATCTGTGGCCTGCCCTGAGCACGGCGGGCTTCGCCACCGAGCTGCGAAATCTGTTGGCGCGCTGCGCGGAACGCGGTGTGGATCCGCAGGAGCTGCAGCGGCTCGGCCGTCGGTGCCGACGACCGGAATGGGCCGCGGCGGGTCGATTCGCGCAACAGTACGAGCAGGTGATGTTGCTGCGCGCGGCGGTCGGGACCGCGGCGCCGCAGGCGACGACGCCGACGCTGGGCGCAGCCGAACTCGTGGGCGCCGCGTTGGAGGCGTTCGCGGTCGATCCTGAGCTGCTGGCCGCCGAGCGCGCCCGGGTCCGGGTCTTGTTGATCGACGACGCGCAGCAGCTCGACCCGCAGGCGGCCCGCCTGGTCCGGGTGCTGGCCGCTGGAAGCGAACTGGCGCTGGTCGCCGGGGACCCCAACCAGGCGGTGTTCGGCTTCCGAGGCGGCGAGCCGGCCGGGCTGTTGCACGGCGATACACCATCGGTGACGCTGACGGCCTCGCATCGGTGTGCGCCGGCGGTGGCGCGCGCCGTCAGTGGCATCGCGCAACGGCTCCCGGGCAGCAGCGACGGTAGGCAAATCGACGGCACCGGCGCCGAGGATGGATCGGTCACGGTCCGGCTGGCGGCGTCGGCGCACGCGGAGGCGGCGATGATCGCCGACACGCTGCGGCGTGCGCACCTCGTCGATAAGGTGCCATGGTCGCAGATGGCGGTGATCGTGCGGTCGGTGCCACGGGCCGGGGCGCGGTTGCCGCGAGCGTTGGCGGCCGCCGGGGTACCGGTGGCCGCGCCCGCAGTCAGCGGGTCGTTGGCCGAGGAGCCCGCGGTGCAGGCGATGCTCACGGTGCTGGCGGCGACCGCCGAGGGGCTCGACGGCGACCAGGCGCTGGCACTGCTGACCGGGCCCATCGGCTGCGTCGACCCGGTCTCGCTGCGGCAGCTGCGCCGGACGCTGATGCGCGCCAAACCCGCCGATGCGGCAGGCAGTTTCGGTGATCTGGTGGTTGCCGCACTGGGGGCCGCGGCGCCGCCGTCCTCGCGGTCTCGCCCGCTGCAGCGGGTGCGCGCGGTGCTGGACGCCGCAGCGCGCTGCCACCGCGATGGCCAAGATCCGCGCTACACGCTATGGGCGGCGTGGCACCGGTCCGGTCTGCAGCGTCGCTGGTTGGCGGCCAGCGAGCGCGGCGGCACCGCCGGCGCCCACGCTGCCAGGGACCTGGAGGCGGTGACCGCGTTGTTCGACATCACCGACCAGTACGTGTCTCGCACACCCGCCGCGTCATTAGGCGGTCTGATCGAACACGTCGCGGCGCTGCAGGTGCCGAGCGCCAACACCGAGCCGGCGTCGACGGCCGAACAGGTCAGGGTGCTCAGCGCACACGCAGCGCTGGGACACGAATGGGACGTGGTGGTCATCGCCGGCTTGCAGGATGGGTTGTGGCCCAACACCGTTCCGCGCGGGGGTGTACTGGCCACGCAGCGACTGCTCGACGTCATGGACGGCATCTGCGCGGACGCGTCGGTGCGTGCGCCACTGCTGGCCGAGGAGCGCAGGCTGCTGGTGGCCGCGATGGGCCGGGCCCGGCGCCGACTGCTGATTACCGCCGTCGACAGCGACACCGGCGGCGCCGACCTGGAGGCTGCATTGCCATCGGCGTTCTTTTTCGAGGTCGCGCAGTGGGCCGATGATGACAGTGATTACGTTGCGGTGCAGCCGGTTTCATCGCCTCGGGTGCTGTCGACGTCCGCGGTGGTCGGTCGGTTACGCGGTGTCGTCTGCGCCCCGGACGGCGCCGTCGACGATGCCGCTCGCCATTGTGCGGCAATGCAATTGGCCCGGTTGGCCGGCGCCGGCGTGCCGGGCGCCGACCCTGCCGGTTGGCACGGTCTGACCGCGGTCAGCACCAGCGATCCGCTTTGCGACGGCAGCGATCCCGTCACATTGACGCCATCGACTCTGCAGACCCTCAACGACTGCCCGCTGCGCTGGCTCGTCGAACGGCACGGCGGAACCAACCCGCGTGAGCTGCGGTCCACGGTCGGCTCGGTGCTGCACGCCCTGATTGCCGAACCGGGCAAAAGCGAAGCACAACTGTTGGCCGAGCTGGATCGGGCCTGGGAGCACCTGCCTTTCGATGCCCGATGGCATTCGGCCAACGAGCTGACCCGCCACCGCGCCATGATCGAGGCGTTCGTCGAGTGGCGTGCGCAAACGCGAGGCGAGCTGAGGGAGGTCGGTGTCGAGGTCGACGTCGACGGAGTCCTTGGGACGCCGCGCGATGCCGGTGGCCAAGTCCGCTTGCGCGGCCGGGTCGACCGGCTGGAACGCGATGGAGCCGGCCGGCTGGTGATCGTCGACGTCAAAACCGGCAAAACGCCGGTCAGCAAGGACGATGCGCAACAGCATGCTCAGCTGGCGATGTACCAGCTGGCGGTGGCCGAAGGTTTTGTGCCCGAAGGTGCGCCCGATATGGAGCCCGGCGGCGCGCGGCTGGTCTACATCGGCAAGAGCGGGGCAGCGGGCGCGACCGTGCGCGAGCAGGATCCACTGACCCCGGCCGCCCGCGATGAGTGGCGCGATCTCGTCATGCGGGCGGCCGAAGCGACAGCCGGTCCGCAGTTCGTCGCCCGGCGCAACGAAGGCTGCACCCACTGCCCGATACGGCAGTGGTGCCCCGCCCATGTCGAAGGGACAGCGGTATGACCCTGCAAGCGCGCTACACCCCGCACGAATTGGCTGGTGCGCTGGGGCTTTTCCCGCCCACCGCTGAGCAGGCCGCCGTTATTGCCGCGCCGCCGGGTCCGCTCGTCGTCATCGCGGGGGCGGGTGCGGGCAAAACCGAGACGATGGCCGCGCGAGTGGTGTGGCTGATCGCCAACGGATACGCCGAGCCCGGCCAGGTGCTCGGACTGACGTTCACCCGCAAGGCCGCCGGCCAGCTGCTGCGCCGGGTCCGCTCCCGACTGGCCCGGTTGGCCGGCATCGGCTTGGGCGCGACCGGTCTGGGGGCCGTCGAATCGGCGGGCGCCCCGATGGTCAGCACCTATCACGCGTTCGCCGGTTCGCTCCTGCGTGACTACGGGCTGCTGCTGCCCGTCGAACCGGACACCCGGTTGCTCAGCGAGACCGAGCTGTGGCAGCTGGCCTTCGACGTGGTCAACGGGTATGGCGGGCCGCTGCGTACCGACAAGACGCCGGCCGCGATCACCTCGATGGTGCTGCGGCTGTGGGGCCAGCTCACTGAGCACCTGGTCGACACCGGCCAGCTCCGCGATACCCACCTGGAGCTGGAACGGTTGGTGCACGCCCTGCCCACCGGTCCTTACCAACGCGACCGTGGCCCGAGCCAATGGTTGCTGCGGCTGCTGGCCGCCCAGACCGAGCGCGCCGAGCTGGTGCCGCTGCTCGACGCGTTGCAGGAGCGCATGCGCACCGCGAAGGTGATGGACTTCGGCGTGCAGATGGCTTCGGCGGCACGGCTTGCCGCGACCTTCCCGCAGGTCGGTGCGGACCTACGAAGCCGCTACCGGGTGGTGTTGCTCGACGAATACCAGGACACCGGTCACGCCCAGCGAGTCGCGTTGTCGGCACTGTTCGGCGGGGGCATCGACGACGGGCTCGCGCTGACGGCCGTCGGCGATCCGATCCAGTCGATCTACGGCTGGCGCGGCGCCTCGGCAACCAACCTGCCCCGGTTCACCACCGACTTCCCGCGATCCGACGGCACCCCCGCGCCCGTCCTGGAACTGCGCACCAGCTGGCGCAACCCACCCACCACACTGCACATCGCCAACGCCATATCGGCGGAGGCGCGACGCCGATCCGTGGCCGTACACGCATTGCGGCCCCGCCCGGACGCCCCACCCGGCACCGTCCGCGCCGCGCTGCTTGCTGACGCACAGGCCGAACGCGAGTGGATCGCCGACCATTTGTCCGAGCATTACCAGCGGGCTCGAGCCGACGGCGTCAGCCCGCCGACCGCTGCGGTGCTGGTGCGCCGCAACGCCGATGCCGCACCCATCGCCGCTGCGCTTCGCGCGCGCGGAATCCCGGTCGAGGTCGTCGGGCTGGCCGGCCTACTGTCCATCCCGGAGGTAGCCGAACTGGTGGCCATGCTGCGCCTGGTCGCCGACCCCACGGCCGGCGCGGCGGCGATGCGAGTCCTGACCGGTCCGCGGTGGCGTCTGGGTGGCCGCGATATCGCCGCGCTCTGGCGCCGCGCGGCTGCCCTTGGCGTGCGACGCTCCGCTGAGGCGTCCTCGGCCCAGGCGATCGCGATGTCGGCCGGTCCCTCCAACTTAGAAGCCGACGCGGCGTGCCTGGCCGACGCGATCGACGATCCCGGCCCGGCCGCCTCGTATTCGGCTGCGGGATATCAGCGCATCACCGCGGTGGCCGCCGAGCTGAGCGCCTTGCGCGGCCATCTCGGTCATTCGCTACCCGACCTGGTCGCCGAGGTGCGACGCGCTCTGGGGGTCGACTGCGAAGTCCGTGCCGCGGCTGGCCACGGGGGCTGGGCCGGCGCCGAACACCTCGACGGCTTCGCCGACGTGGTCGCCGGCTACGCGGAACGAACACGCGGTGCGGACCTGTCCGCCGCGGCCTCGGTCCTGGGTCTGCTGGCCTACCTGGACGCGGCTGAGATCGTCGAAAACGGCTTGGCGCCTGCTCCGTTGGCGATCGCGCGGGATCGGGTCCAGGTGCTCACCGTGCACTCCGCGAAGGGCCTGGAGTGGCAAGTGGTCGTGGTGGCCCACCTGTCCGGCGGAACATTTCCGTCGACCGCGTCGCGCAGCAGCTGGCTGACCGATGCCGCCGAGCTACCGCCCCTGCTGCGCGGCGATCGTGCTTCAGCGGGCTCACTGGGCATCCCGGTATTGGACCTCTCGGACGTCACCAACCGAAAGCAGCTGTCGGACAAGATCTCCGAACACCGCCGCCAGCTGGATCAGCGGCGCATCGACGAAGAGCGCCGGCTGTTGTATGTCGGCATCACCCGGGCCGAGGACACGCTGCTGGTCTCGGGTCATCACTGGGGTCCGACCGGGATCAAACCGCGCGGGCCGTCGGACTTCCTGTGCGAACTCAAAGACGTCATCGAGCGGTCGGCCTCGGCCGGTGCTCCCTGCGGGATGGTGGAGCAGTGGGCTCCCGCGCCCGCCGGAGGCGAACGAAATCCAATGCGCTACAACGCTATCGAAGCGGTTTGGCCTGTCGATCCGCTCGCCGGGCGCCGCGCCGAAGTCGAGCGTGGGGCAGCGCTGGTGGCCGGGGCCATGGCGGCGGACATGACAGAAAACTGTGTCGACGTTGACGGCTGGGCCTCCGACGTCGACGCGCTGCTGGCCGAGCGTGCGCGAGCGACGACGCCGCCAGCACGCGCCCTGCCCAGCCAGCTATCGGTCAGCGGGCTGGTGGACCTGGCCCGCGATCCCAAGGGGGCGATGCAGCGGTTGGTGCATCGCCTGCCGACGCGCCCGGATCCACATGCATTTCTGGGCAATGCCTTTCACTCCTGGGTGCAACAGTTCTACGGAACCGAGTGGCTTTTCGACCTTGGCGACCTGCCGGGTGCGGCGGACGCCGACCTCGGCCACCCCGAAGAGTTGGCCGCGCTGCAGGCGGCATTCACCCGATCGCCGTGGGCGGCCCGCACACCTCTTGCCGTGGAGGTCCCCTTCGAAATGCCCATCGGCGACACCGTGGTGCGCGGGCGCATCGACGCGGTCTTCGCCGAACCAGACGGCGGCGCCACCGTGGTGGACTGGAAAACGGGCGAACCTCCGCGCGGGCCGGAGGCGATGCGACAGGCCGCCGTCCAGCTCGCCGTCTACCGCTTGGCGTGGGCGGCTTTGTCCGGATGCCCGCAATCCTCGGTGCGGACCGCGTTCCATTACGTGCGCACCGGACTCACCGTTGTCCCCGACAAGCTGTCCGATCCCAGCGAGCTGGCCAGGATGCTTGCCGACTCCGCGGGCGAGCGCCAAGTAGCCGTCTGAGCCGATCAAGTGTCTGCCGGCCGGCGATCGTGGTTACATTTGAGTCGTGCGTGTGGCGTGCGGTGGTGTCCGGCCGATAACGGACCGCTGTGGCCAACGGTAGGTTGCGACGACTGAGGGGTCTCGACGAGAGACTGACCGCTCAACCCGGACACCTGCTGGTCGGCGTGCTGCGCATCCCCGAAGACACCGGCAGCCCAGCCCGGGTCATCACCCGCCGGCTAGTTATCGCGCTGCTGGTCTTGTTCGGCGCCGCCGTCGTCGTCTACCTCGACCGCAACGGCTACCGCGACGTACGCGGCGAACGGCTGACGTTCCTGGACTGCCTCTACTTCTCAGCGGTGTCGCTGTCGACGACCGGTTACGGCGACATCACCCCGTATACCGAAGCCGCGCGCTTGGTCAACACCGTCGTCTTCACCCCGCTGCGGATTGCGTTCCTGGTGGTGTTGGTCGGCACGACGCTCGAGGTGCTCTCCGAGCGGTCCCGGCAAGGGTGGAAGATTCAGCGTTGGAGGAACAGAGTGCGCAACCATACCGTCGTGATCGGGTACGGCACCAAGGGCAAACGGGCCGTCGCAGCCATCGTGAGCGATGATGCTGCCCAGGGCGAGATTGTCGTCGTCGACACCGATCGCGGCGCCCTCGAGCACGCCGCGACAGCCGGTCTGGTCACCGTGCACGGCGACGCCACCAAATCCGACGTCCTGCGGCTGGCCGGGGCCCAGCACGCCTCGTCGATCATCGTTGCCACCAACCGTGACGACACTGCCGTCCTGGTGACCTTGACGGCGCGAGAGATCGCGCCCAAGGCCAGAATCGTCGCCGCAATACGGGAGGCCGAGAATTCGCACCTGCTGCAACAATCGGGCGCGGACTCGGTGGTGGTCTCCTCGGAGACCGCCGGCCGGCTGCTCGGTCTTGCCACCACCACGCCCAGCGTCGTGGAGATGATCGAGGACCTGCTGACCCCGGACGCCGGGCTGGCCATCGCCGAACGCGAAGTCGAGCAGAGCGAAGTCGGCGGATCTCCACGGCACCTGCGCGACATCGTGCTCGGCGTGGTGCGCGACGGACACCTGATTCGCATCGGTGCACCCGAGGTGGACGCCATCGAGGCCACCGACCGGCTGCTCTACATCCGCGACGCGGGGCACTAGTGGATTTTCAGCTGAGCAGCGTCCCGCTGCTCTCGCGCGTGGGCGCCGACCGGGCCGATCAATTGCGCACCGATGTCGACGCAGCCACCGTCGGATGGGCGGAAGCCGCGCTGCTGCGGGTGGATTCGCGCAATCAGGTGCTGGTCGCCAACGGCCGCGTGGTGCTCGGCGCGGCGGCCGGACTCGGTGATAAACCGCCGCATGACGCGGTATTCCTCGGCCGCATCGAGAACGATCAGCATGTCTGGGCCGTCCGGGGCGCGCTGCAAGCGCCCGAGGACCCCGACGTCCAAACCGAAGTGGTGAACCTGCGCAGTCTCGGCCCGATCTTCGACGACATCAGCAGCCAACTGGTGTCGTCGGCGGTCGCGCTGCTGAATTGGCATGAGAGAGCCCGGTACAGCGCGGTGGACGGGTCACCGACGAAACCGGCCAGGGCGGGCTGGTCACGCGTCAACCCGGTCACGGGCCATGAGGAGTTCCCGCGCATCGACCCTGCGGTCATCTGCCTGGTGCACGATGGCGGTGACCGCGCGGTGCTGGCCCGCCAGGCGGTGTGGCCCGAGCGAATGTTCTCCTTGCTGGCCGGATTCGTCGAAGCCGGAGAGTCTTTCGAGGTCTGCGTGGTCCGGGAGATTCGCGAGGAAATCGGTCTGACCGTGCGCGACGTTCGCTACCTGGGCAGCCAGCCGTGGCCTTTTCCGCGATCGCTGATGGTCGGTTTCCATGCGCTGGGCGACCCCGACGAGGACTTCGCTTTCAACGACGGCGAGATCGCCGAGGCGGCCTGGTTCACTCGCGACGAGGTGCGCGCCGCGCTCGAGGTCGGCGATTGGACCAGTTCGTCGGAGTCGAAATTGCTACTGCCCGGGTCGATTTCGATCGCGCGGGTGATCATCGAATCCTGGGCCGCGCTCGGCTGAGGCGCTAACGCGCCTGATGACCCGCGCCGGAGGCGCAAGGCTCAGTGCCAAGTTTGCCGCGATTCAGCCGGCGGCCTGAGCCAGCTTCGCCTTTACCTCCGCGGCGCTCGGGTTGGTCAGCGTCGACCCGTCGGCAAACTTCACCGTCGGCACCGTACAGTTGCCGCCGTTGACCGAACCGACGAATTCCGCGGCCGCCGAGTCGTGTTCGATGTCGACCGCCTCGTAGGGGATTCCGTTGGACCTGAGCACGGTCATGAGCCGGTGGCAATAACCACACCATGACGTCGTGTAAACGGTAAGTGGAGCGTTGCTCATAACTCGATAACGTAGCCCGGCGACGATGCGTTCCGCGCGGGGACCACCCGGGTGCGAGGAAGAGATGGCGCAGGTTCGGCGTGGCGAAACGCCCGGTTTGTCGGCCACCGCTGCCAAGATGGACGGCATGCCGATGGTCGCCGACCCTTTGACCGCCGGACTGGACGACGAACAGCGCGAGGCCGTGCTGGCACCGCGCGGACCGGTTTGTGTACTTGCGGGAGCCGGAACAGGCAAGACCCGCACTATTACTCACCGCATCGCCCAGCTGGTGGCGAGCGGTCATGTCTCCGCGGGACAGGTGCTTGCGGTCACGTTCACCCAACGTGCGGCGGGGGAGATGCGGTCCCGACTGCGGACGCTGGACGCCGCCGCGCAGGCCGGGTCGGGTGTCGGCGCCGTGCAGGCCCTGACCTTTCACTCGGCCGCGCATCGCCAGCTGCGCTATTTCTGGCCGCGGGTGGTCGGTGACACCGGCTGGCAACTGCTGGACACCAAGTTCGCCGTCGTGGCCAGGGCGGCCAGCCGCATCCGGCTGAATGTCGGCACCGACGACGTGCGCGACCTGGCCGGTGAGATCGAGTGGGCCAAGGCATCGCTGATCAGCCCCGAGGCGTATCCGAGCACGGTCGCCGCCGTGGGTCGTGACATCCCGCTGGACGCCACGAAGATCGCCGACGTCTACGCCGCCTACGAGGCCCTCAAGGTTCGCGACGAAACCGTGACGCTGCTCGATTTCGATGACCTGCTGCTGCACACCGCGGCCGCGATCGAGAACGACGTCGCGGTCGCCGAGGAGTTTCGCGACCGCTATCGCTGCTTTGTCGTCGACGAGTACCAGGACGTCACCCCGCTGCAGCAGCGGGTGCTTGCGGCGTGGCTGGGCGATCGTGACGACCTGACGGTTGTCGGCGACGCCAACCAGACCATCTACTCGTTCACCGGGGCCTCACCCCGGTTCCTGCTCGACTTTTCGCGGCAGTTTCCGGACGCCACGGTGGTGCGCCTGGAGCGCGACTACCGCTCCACACCGCAGGTCGTATCGCTGGCCAACCAGGTGATCGCGGCGGCCCGCGGCCGGGTGGCCGGCAGCAAGCTGCAGCTGTCCGGCCAGCGTGCCCCGGGTCCGGCGCCGTCGTTTCGCGAGCATTCCGACGAAACCGCTGAGGCGGCCGCGGTCGCGGCGGCGATCGCGGGGCTGATCGAATCCGGCACCGCGCCATCCGAAATCGCGGTGCTCTACCGCGTCAATGCGCAGTCCGAGATCTACGAGGAAGCATTGACCGAGGTGGGTATCGCCTACCAGGTCCGCGGTGGCGAAGGTTTCTTCAACCGTCAGGAGATCAAGCAGGCGATGGTGGCCCTGCGTCGCAGTTCGGAGCGCAGCCCCGAAAAAGGAGCGGCGGGGCCATTGCCCGAGGTGGTACGCGCGGTCCTGGAACCGCTGGGTCTGACGCCCGAGGAACCCGTCGGCACCCGTGCCCGGGAGCGCTGGGAGGCGCTGACCGCCTTGGCCGAGCTGGTGGACGACGAGGTGGCGCAGCGTCCGCAGCTGGATCTGCCGGGTCTGCTGGCCGAATTGCGGATCCGGGCCGACGCGCGGCACGCACCGGTGGTGCAGGGTGTCACCCTGGCTTCGTTGCACGCTGCCAAGGGTCTGGAATGGGATGCGGTGTTCCTGGTCGGATTGGCCGACGGCACTCTACCTATCTCGCACGCACTGGCCCACGGTGCCGAGAGCGAGCCGGTCGAGGAAGAGCGTCGGCTGCTCTACGTCGGAATCACCAGGGCTCGAGTGCATTTGGCGCTCAGCTGGGCGCTGTCGCGCAGCCCTGGCGGGCGGCAGAGCCGCAAGCCGTCGCGGTTCCTCAACGGCATTGCGCCGCAGGCGCGGGCCGATGCGGCGCCGAGCAAGTCCCGGCGCAATAAGGGCCCCACCCGCTGCCGGATCTGCAACAAGGACCTGAACACCCCGACCGCCGTCATGCTGCGGCGGTGTGAGACGTGTGCCGCCGACGTCGACGAGGAGTTGTTGTTGCGGCTCAAGGCGTGGCGGTTGGACGTCGCCAAGGAGCAGAAGGTGCCCGCGTATGTCGTCTTCACCGACAACACACTGATCGCGATCGCCGAGCTGCTGCCCGACGACGACGCGGCCCTGGTCGCGATACCGGGCATCGGCGCGCGCAAGCTCGAGCAGTACGGGCCGGACGTTTTGGAGCTGGTGCACGGCCGTTGACGGCAAACGCGCAGGTCAGAAAATCGGTTGTCCGTTCCATCGGCTACCATTTATTCTCGGATACGCGTTCTGCTGTCGGCGCAAGCCGGCACACGTATTGGCGAGAGGAGGTGGCCACGATGATCAACGACACGTTCGAGGTAAGCGTGGCCGGCGCGGTGCTGACCGCGGGGACCTCCCATGCCGCCCACACCGCCGCACCGGCGGTCGCGGTTAAGCATCGCGCCGCCGCCGCGACTGACGCGTCCGTGGATCGGGGAAATACGTAAGCGCTACGTAACAAGCCCGGTTTTTACCGAATGGCCACGGACCCGAAGTCACAAGGATCCGTGGCCATAGTTTTGGGTCGGCAACCCGCAACCTGGTCCGGATCACCGAAGAAGGACACCCAACCAGGAAGCAGGTGAGCAGGACATGTCGGCACTGACAGTCCCCAGACAGCCGCCGCCGGTGTTGCCATGTCACGCCGGCGATCCCGACCTATGGTTCGCCGAGACCCCGGCTGACCTGGAGCGCGCCAAGACGCTCTGCACGGATTGCCCGGTCCGGCGGCAATGCCTGGCGGCGGCGCTGGACCGTGCCGAACCGTGGGGTGTTTGGGGCGGCGAGATATTCGACCGGGGTGCGATCGTCGATTACAAACGCCCGCGCGGGCGTCCCCGCAAAGGTGCGGTGGCTGCTTAGAGCACCACGGGGTCGGGCTCGGCGAAGCCGGGGATCAGCTCTTCGGACAGCGCCTTGATGGGCACGTGGGCGTCCAGCTGACAGAGAATTGCGGCCACCGACATGATTACCCGCATCGGGATCACCAGCTTGGGCGGTAGGTCCATCTGCCGGGCCGTCCGGATCTGGGACACCGAGCGGTCGATCTCGATGCTGGACATTTTCTGCAGCCACTTTCGGGTGTAGTGGAAGACCTCGACCTCGACCGGTTCGACGTACTGGCGCAGCATGTCGTCGATGTCGCGCACCGACACGTCCTGGCCTTTCTGGATGAAGCCGGCTTTTTCCATCGTCGGCAATAGCAGGTCGTAGTTCTTCTCGCGGGCCAACCGGATAGTCATCCCGAGCTCGATCGGAAAACCACCGGGCATGGGCGCGACGGCACCGAAGTCGATGACGACCATCCGACCGTCGGGCAGCAGCATGAAGTTTCCGGGGTGTGCGTCGCCGTGCAGCATCTGCAGCCGGCGCGGCGCGTCGAAGGTGAGCTCGAGGAGCCGGGTACCGATCAGGTCGCGCTGCTCGCGGGTCCCATCTCGGATGATCTCGGCCATCGGCACGCCCTGGATCCACTCCTGGACCACCACCTTCGGTGCGCTGGCCACGACGTGCGGCACCGCGAAGTGCGGATGGTCGCGATACGCCTTGGCGAATGCGCGCTGGTTGTCGGCCTCCAACCGGTAGTCGAGCTCCATCTCGGTGCGCGCGATCAGCTCGGCGACCACGCCTTGGACGTCGGCCCCCGGCGCGAGCTGTTTAGCCACCCCGACCATCCGCTGCATGGTCTTGAGGTCGGCCCGCAGTGCCTCGTCGGCACCCGGGTACTGGATCTTGACGGCCACGTCGCGGCCGTCGGACCACACCGCTTTGTGCACCTGGCCGATGCTGGCCGAAGCCACCGGGGTGTCATCGAAGGAACCGAACCGGTCCCGCCACTTAGTGCCCAGCTGCGCGTCGAGTACCCGGTGCACCTTGTCGGCGGGCAGCGGCGGCGCGTCCTTCTGCAGCTTCGTCAATGCTTCGCGGTACGGCTCGCCGTACTCTTCCGGAATCGCGGCTTCCAGCACCGACAGGGCCTGGCCGACCTTCATAGCTCCGCCCTTGAGCTCGCCAAGCACGGTGAACAGCTGGTTTGCGGCCTTCTCCAGCAATTCGGCCTGGACTTCGTCTTTCGACCTACCGGTCAGCCGCTTACCGAAGCCCAGCGCGGACCGCGCGGCAAAGCCGACCGGAATGCTGGCAAGCTTCGCGTTGCGTGCCGCGCGCCCCCGTTTGATGTCTGACACAACCCCATCATCCATGACGGAACGCCCGCTTCGGCGATGATCCTGGCAACAGTGAGCTGTGAGGGCGACCGGTGGTCACGTTGAGCGGGGGGTTTAACTGGCCAGAGCGTATGCGGCTCGGGTACGGCGTCAGCACGAACACAGTGGGTGCCTGGTCCATGGCCGCGTGACGATGGCGCCGGCGTTGAGGTTGAACTCCAGGGTGGCGTTCAGCGCCTGCGGTGGTCCGGGATCGGCCCCCGCATCGTGCCCGCGCACCGCGGCGATCACGCGGTTCACCTGGCTGAGCGCCAGTGCCGCAGTAGCCAGCAGGGTGGCCCGATCGGCCACCCCGACGGTCTCTCGCAGTTGGGCCGCGACCGCCGGCCACGCGGCATCACGGTCGCTGCGGTGTAAGTCGGCGCAGCCCAGGCAGCTTGTTACCCCGGGGATCACGAGCGGCCCGACCAGCCCGGTGCCGTCTCGCACCCGAACCACCAGGTGCGCGACGCCCTGGCTGTGCAGGTCGCGCACCATGCGCGGGTCGGCGACCAGGTAGTCGGCCAGCACCACCAGATCCACGGCCGCGCGCGAGACCGCGGCATGCGGCTGGCTACTGTGCGCTATCCGGGCCCCCGAGCAGCGCAGCGACTCCATCAGCAGGTCCGACAGCGGCCCGCGGCCGTGCACGCGGATCGAGGCCGCCCGGCCGCCGGTTTGGCGGCATCCGCGGGTCACCACGCCGGCGCTTACCAGCTGCGCGACAAGGTTCGTCAGGTGGTCGGGCTCGGTCAATCCGCGTTCGACGGCTTGGCGCTGCAGCTCGGTGATCGGGAGGGGTGATCGCATGGCGCGCAGTAGCGCGGCCAGCCCCGCCGCGGCCAGCCCACGCGGTGGTCGGACCAATACCGCCCGGCGGGGATCCCAGCCCACTTGCACAGCGCCGTCGGGGCGCAACAGCACGGGCATCGCCGGGTCCAGCGCATACACAGAAGACGCGGCGCGCGGCATGAATCCAGACTGTGCCACGCCGGGGGCAACCACCCCGCTCAGTTATCCACAGCACCGCCGTCTGAGCCGGGGGTAGCGCCGAAACCTGCCTACCGGTCCAACGATGTCCTTAACCTCAGCCGGCCGCCCCTGCCGCGAGGTCGGCAGCGAGGTCAACGCCGGATACGGTGCGAGCCCATTCCGCGAGCCCCTCGACGCTGAGCTGGGGTTGAATTCCTGCGGTTCCGGCCAGGCCTGGTGAGCTGCCTAAGGCGGCTGCCGCGGGCGCCGCCGCCAACCCGCTAGACGCGCTCGGGACGACGGGGACGACGGGGACGACGGCAGGGCCGGTAATGACGGCGCCGGTGTTGATAGCAGTCACTGCGCCGGCGGCGTTGAGGGTGACGTTGACGCCGCTCCCAACGGCGGTGACGCCGCCGCCGGGAACGGTGAAAGCGCCACCGGTAGCGGTAAAGGTGCCGCTAGTAATCGTGCCGCTGAAGCCAAACGTAGCGTTGCCGGCAGGTATGTTGATGCCGACTCCGAAGATGGTCACCTGCAGCGGGGTGATGGCGTGCAACGAGGCACCAGAGGTGAAGGT
>DASYJS010000213.1:0-4912 GCA_035996225.1 Mycobacterium sp.
CGTTCAGGCCGTCTCCGACGGGGTGCCATTCTGGCGGGTGCTGTTGATCAAGAACCTGGCCCTACTCGTGATCGTCGGGCTGCCGACCTTGGTGACGGCGGTGGTGTTGACGCTCTGGCTGGAAACCCCGGCCCGCTTGGCCATCACGGTCCCCACGGTCGCGGTGCCCATCGTGTCCTGGCTCGGGGTGGGCAACGTGTTTTCGGTGTTGCACCCGGTCAGCGTTGAGCCGCTGATGCGGCGGTGGCGGCAGCGTGGTGACCGTCGCCGCACCCGTGGCTGGATGGTCGCGCTGACGCTGCCCTACGCGGTGTACTACGTCGCCGACCCGATGAACGGGATGGAGCGTCAGGTGTTGTGGACGCAGATACCCAAGTTGGTCTGGCCGGTGTTCGGCCGCGACACGAAAAGCTTTGTGCACCTGGGTATCGCTGTGTTGGTGTGGGTGGCTGGAAGTGTCGCGGCGGTGCTCTGGGTCCACAAACGCGGTCTACGGATCAAATGACCTGTTCGCCGAGCAACGACAGCTCGCGTAAGTCGTCGGCGTACTTGTCGATCAACTCCGCCGAGATATGCGGGATGTCCTGGTCGGGTCCGACCTTGTCCGCGCGCACCGCGGCGCGGAAAACGTCGGTCGGAGCGGCCGCGCCCCGGAGTGGCTTTTCCGGCTTGCGGAACGCGTGCAGCAGCGGCAGGACCGATTGCTGGCGTTGCCGCTCAGGCAAACCGGTCAGCGCGGTCTGGAACCGGGCCAGCCACTCGTCGTAGTCAGCGATGCGCTGGATTTTGTTACCGGCCCGAATCAGCCAGTCCACGAACACATCCAGCGAGACACCGTCGTCGTACGGGTTCATCACGTCGAAAGAGCGGTAGTCCTCGGTGACCCTGGCGCCGATCGTGGTGATCGCCTCGGCGATGAAGTCGACCGGCAGACCGTCATAGTGTGCGCGCGCCCGGCTGCCGACCCCGTCGTGTTGGTAAAACGATTGCGGGGCAATGCCCGTCACCAGCAGGCTGAAGATCAGTCGGGTAAACATGTCGGGCACGTTGAGCTGCCCGCGGTAGCGGGTGTGCGCGAGGATCATGTCGGAGCGGAACACCGCCACCGGCAGGCCGCACAGACCGTTGGCCTCCCTGAGCAGCACCTCTCCGGCCCACTTGCTGCTGGCGTAGCCGTTCGCGTATTCGTCGTTGATCGGGCGGTGGGGGCTGACCCGGCGGATGTCCCCATCCTCCTGGAACTGCCCCGGCGGCACCGTCATCGCCACAGCGACCGTGGACAAGTAGGTCACGGGCTTGATGTGGGTAGTGATCGCCAGCCGGATAAGCTCCGCGGTCCCAACGACATTCGGCCCGAACAGCTGGTCGTAGGGGAGCACATGGTTGACCAGCGCGGCCGGATGCACGATCAGGTCGACGGTGTCGGCCAGCCGTTGCCAGGTGGCGGGGTCCAATCCCAGATCCTGATCGGCGATATCGCCCGACAGCACCTCGAGATGCATCGCGGCGAGCTCGCGGAACCGGTCCAGCAGGTCGGGATCGCCGCTGTCGAAGGCCTTTTCCAACCGTGTCCTGGCCTCGTCGGCGTCGCGGGCACGCACGATCGTGACCAGCTTGCCACCCCGCTTGGAGAGTCGTTCCAGCCACTCCAGGGCCAGGAATCGCCCCAGCCATCCGTTCGCACCGGTCAACAGGACGGTATGCGGTGCGCCGGTGGTGTGCGGCAGCGACGTCGCGTTGGACAATGTTTGGGCGTCGATGAACTTGTCCAACGTCAAGTCGCCGGCCGAAATAGCGGTTGCGCCTTGGCCGTGAACGGAGCTGAAGGTCGGACGCTGGGTATCGGTACCGCGCTGGGTCTCGATGTAGTCGGCGATCTTCCCGATGTTATTAGCCGGGCTGGTGATCACCCCGACGGGAACCTCGACGCGGAAGATGTCCTGAAGCAGGCGCGAGAAGGTCAACGCGGACAAAGAATCTCCGCCGAGGTCGGTGAAATGGGCTTCGGGGTTGGCGCCCGACGTGCCCAGCAGGGCGCGGCAGGCCCCGGCCAGTGTCTCCACCACCGGTCGCTGGCCCGCCGTCTCCCGCAGCACCCGGATCTCGTCGACTTGTGCGGCCGCGATTTCGGAGTACAGCTGCTCGAGTTGTTCGCCGTAGCGCTCCTTGAGCCGGGGGCGCAGCTGTTTACCCAAGCCGGATAGCAATCCGTTCTCGTCGGTGAAAGGCCTGGTTTCCAGAATGAAGTCGACGGGCAACTCATAGGACTGCAGCTGTGCACCGGTCGCGGTCTGCTGAAGTGACTGGTGTAGTGCAGCTTTCAGCGCTGGGCTGTTGCCGTATTCGGCGAGAGCTGCGGGGGTGGGCACGATGACGGCCAGCAGATTCGGTCGTTCGCTGTTGCCGTACACGAAGATCTGTCGCACCAATGGCGCCCCGGCGTAGATGGACTCCAGGTTGGTCACGGCGACGAACTCGCCCTGGGCAAGCTTGAGAACGTTGTTGCGGCGGTCGACGTAGACCAGGTGGTCGGGTTCGACCTCGGCCATCACGTCACCGGTCCGGTAGTAGCCGTCTTCGTCGAAAACCTGGGCAGTGATTTCCGGGCGTTTGTAGTAGCCCGGCGTCATCATGTCGCTCTTGACGAGCAATTCCCCCCGTGGATAGGGCCGGTCGGTGAGAAAGTAACCGAGCTCGGGGACGTCGATCAGCTTGTAGTCGATGACCCGCTTGCGGCTGATCACGCCGTCGCGGGTCAGGATTCCGGTTTCGGTCAGGCCGTAGCCGTCCATGATGTGCGCGCCCAGCACCCAATCCAGGAACACCTTCATCTCTGCGGCCAACGGCGCGCTGCCGACGAAACCGCCCAATACCCGGCCGCCGAGCACCTGCTCGCGCAGCTCGGTCGCCGCGTCCTGCTCCGCGGTTGCGGGATCGGCTCCCTCGGTGATCCCACGGTCGACCGCGCTGCGGTAGTGCTGGTACAGCATCTCGACCACGCGGGGAACCACGGCGAGTTCGGTGGGCCGAACCAGCGCCCAGTCCTCGAACAGGGTCGATAGATCGGACTCGGGGACGAAGTAGTTGGTACCGCCGGCGATGAACGCCGACGCCAGTGGCAGCCGGCCGCCGAGGTGGTTCAGTGGCATGAAATTCACGCTGAGCACCGGTAGGTCGGGCGTGAGGAAGAACCCCGACGTCCACACCTTGGTAATCGTTTGCTCGGTGTACATGGCGCCCTTGGGCGTTCCGGTGCTGCCGGAGGTGTACATGATCATCGCCAGGCGCTCGTCGCTGCCCTCGGTGAAGGCCGGTCCGGCCGGCTGTTGGCGGCCGCGCTCGACGACGTCGTCCACCGTGGTGACGGCCACCGGGGCGCCCGCCCCCTGCAAGCGGATGCGGGCCTGATCGAAGTTCTCCCGCTGCTCGTCGGCTGCGGGATGGTAGTCGAACACCATCAGCTGCCGCAGCGACGCACTGGTCAGCACGGACTCCACCGCCAGATCGAGGTACTCCGCGCTGACCGCGACGATCTTCGGTTCGCATTCCTCGATGATCGGGCGCAGTCTCGACACCGGAGCGTTGTGCTGCAGCGGCACGGTCACCAATCCGAGGTAGGCACACACCAGGTCGACGACCAAATAATCGGCGCTGGAGAATCCGACCGTCGCGACGACATCCCCCGCGGTGACGGGGTTCTCGCGGTCGTGGCTCCAGGCGCTGGCGATCGCGCGCACTCGGTCCCACACTTCGCGGTAACTGATGGTCTCGAAATGCGGCTGCAGTTGTACCGAGGTGCGGCCGCCGGCGTCGGTGACCAATTCGCGAGCGCGCTGTCCAAGCGCTGGACGATCGGCGTAGCCCTCGACGATGGTCTCGAAGACCTCGGTGAGCCGCAGGCCCGGCGTGCAGGCCGCCTCGATCACCTCGGGAAGGGGAGCTCCCGCGCGGAATTGCGGATCGTTGTCGAACAATTCGGCAACCCGCCGGGCCAGCCGCTCGTCTCGGTCATCGCCCATCTCGGCCAGTTGGGTCTCGTGCAGTGATCCGCTCGTCATGGTGTGTCCTTCCGTCGTTATCTGTTCTTCGAAGCAGAACACCGCACGGACGATGAGGGGGTTGCGCCCAGTGAGTGTGACCTTGATTACTCGTCACGGCAAACGTGGATAATCCGTATAACCCAACGCGCCACCCGTGTAGAGGAATTCCAGTCGCGGCGCATTGAGCTCGGCGCCGTAGGTCCATCGCCGCACCAGATCTGGATTCGCCAGATACGCACGGCCAATGGTCACGGCGTCCGCGGTGCCGGTCGTGACGACGTCGACCGCTTGCTCACGGGTGGTCGTCGTCTGGAACACGCGGTTGAGCAGCAAGCGGTCCGGCCATCGGCGACGTAACCAGGAAAAGATGGGTCGTTCGGGCGCGACCCGCACGTGCAGGTACGCCAAATCCAGGTCACGGGCGATTTTGGCGAGAATCAGGTGCGCCTCGAGATCCGGTTCATGAAGGTCGTTCTCCGGGTTGCCCGGAGAGATGCGCAGCCCCAGCCGGCCGGGCCCGATCGCGTCTGCGACCTCGCTGATGACTTCACTCGGCAGTCGAGCGCGATCGTGAGCAGACCCCCCGTAGGCGTCGCGCCGGTAATTTGCGTCGTAGCTCAAAAATTGACTCAACAGGTATCCGTTGGCGGCATCGATCTCCACGCCGTCAGCGCCGGCAGCGAGTGCGCGGCGCGCTGAGGAGACGAAATCAGAAATCACAGAGGATATTTCGCGGACGGTGAGCTCGTGCGGAACAACGAGGGTCTTCTTGCCGGCGACGGTGTGCACCGTGCCGAATGGCCTTATCGCCGACGGGGCCACGGGCCGTTGGCCGCCGAGGATATCAGGATGCGAGATACGGCCAGAGTGCA
>DASYJS010000214.1:0-6925 GCA_035996225.1 Mycobacterium sp.
CGATCGGCAGATACGGCACCTGCCAGAGCATGTCGTCGACGTCGGAGTCGGCGGCGTCCGCGGCAACCTTCATCGCGTCCAGACCTTTGTTGATGGCGTCCTGGTGACTGCCGGAGAACGCGGTGTAGACCAGATCGCCACCGTAGGGGTGGCGTTCGGGTACCGGCAGCTGGTTGCAGTACTCGACGGTGCGACGGATCTCGTCGATGTTGGAGAAGTCGATCTGCGGGTCGACGCCGCGGGAGAACTGGTTGAGCCCCAGCGTCACAAGACAGACATTGCCGGTCCGCTCACCGTTGCCGAACAAGCAGCCCTCGATCCGGTCAGCTCCGGCCTGATAGCCCAATTCAGCTGCGGCGACGGCGGTTCCGCGGTCGTTGTGCGGGTGCAGACTCAGAATGATGGAATCCCGACGCGCCAGGTTGCGGCTCATCCACTCGATTGAGTCGGCGTAGACGTTGGGGGTGGCCATCTCCACCGTGGCGGGCAGATTGAAGATGATCGGATTGTCCGGTGTCGGTGCAATGATTTCGCCGACGGCGTCGCACACCTGCCTGGCGTACTCGAGTTCCGTCCCCGTGTAGGACTCCGGTGAATACTCGAATCGCCATTGCGTGCCCGGGTATTTGGCGGCCTCCTCGACGCACTTGCGCGCGCCCTCGGTCGCGATGGCCTGCACCGCGGCCCGGTCAGCGCGAAATACCACGCGGCGCTGCAGGATTGACGTCGAGTTGTAGAAGTGCACGATCGCCCGCGACGCGCCCGCGCACGACTCGAAGGTGCGCTCGATCAGTTCCGGTCGGCATTGGGTCAGCACCTGGATGGTGACGTCATCGGGTATGGCGCCTTCGGTGATGATCTCGCGAACGAAGTCGAAGTCGGTCTGACTGGCCGACGGGAATCCGACTTCAATCTCCTTGTAGCCCATGCCAACCAGCAGGTCGAACATGCGCCGCTTGCGGGCCGGGCTCATCGGGTCGATCAGTGCCTGGTTGCCGTCGCGCAGATCCACCGCGCACCACAAGGGGGCGCTATCGATGACGCGGTCCGGCCAGATACGGTCGGCGAGCTTGATCGGCTCGACTTCTTCGGCGAACGGCCGGTATCGGTTGACCGGCATCGACGAGCCGCGCTGCGGATTCCACGCGGGCTGGTCGGGACGGGGTGGGCCCGCGGGCTTGGTAACGGTGCGGGCCTTGAAAGACGACGAGGTGTATGCGTCGGGATTGGCAGACTCAGAAAAGTTGGTCACGGTCGTTGCTCCGGGAATGTCAGAAGGGACTTCAGACCGGCGCATCGCGAACCCCCGCGACGGGAGGCCAGTCTGGATCAGACCCCGTCGCGGCGTCCGAGGAGGAGCACCCGCTGCACGGTCTGAACTCTGCCGCGATCAGCTTGATCACCAAAACCGCACCAAAGCGGCCACCACCTGGCATCGAGCGTGCAGTGACGGCTTTGCGTGTGTGCTCGGGGGCAGGAAAATCGCGAAACTCTCGCCGTGAGCACACACGCAAAGCCCTGAGCTCACCTCGGTGTCCTGGGCCGCCGGCCAGGATCGCGACGTTAATTGAGATGCGCCGGCACCGTATCCTGTTGTGGACTTAAAGCACGTCTGTGGGGCCGGAAGGGCAGGCAACGAAACAGTGGCGCTCGTCGTACAGAAGTACGGCGGATCCTCGGTGGCCGACGCCGATCGGATCCGTCGTGTCGCGGAACGCATCGTCGAGACCAAAAAGCAGGGCAACGACGTCGTTGTGGTGGTCTCGGCGATGGGCGACACCACCGATGACCTGCTGGATCTGGCTCAGCAGGTGTGCCCGGTGCCGCCGGCCCGCGAACTGGACATGCTGCTGACGGCCGGTGAGCGCATCTCCAACGCGCTGGTGGCCATGGCGGTCGAATCGCTCGGCGCCCGGGCCCGGTCGTTCACCGGCTCGCAAGCCGGTGTCATCACCACCGGCACCCACGGCAACGCGAAGATCATCGACGTCACGCCGACCCGGTTGCGGTCCGCGCTCGATGAAGGCGACGTCGTGTTGGTCGCCGGATTCCAGGGCGTCAGCCAGGACAGCCGGGATGTGACCACGCTGGGCCGCGGCGGCTCGGACACCACGGCCGTCGCGCTGGCCGCGGCGCTGGGCGCCGACGTCTGCGAGATCTACACCGACGTGGACGGCATCTTCAGCGCGGATCCACGGATCGTGCGCACCGCCCGCAAGCTCGACACCGTCACCTTCGAGGAAATGCTGGAGCTGGCGGCCTGCGGAGCCAAGGTGCTGATGCTGCGCTGCGTGGAATACGCCCGCCGCTACAACATGCCCGTCCACGTCCGGTCTTCGTACTCGGACAAACTAGGCACTGTCGTCGTCGGATCGATCAAGGACATATCTATGGAAAGCCCCCTGCTGACCGGAGTTGCACACGACCGCAGCGAAGCCAAGGTGACCGTCGTCGGGATTCCGGACATCCCCGGATACGCGGCCCGGGTCTTCCGCGCGATCGCCGAGGCCGACGTGAACATCGACATGGTGCTGCAGAACGTCTCCAAGGTCGAGGACGGCAAGACCGACATCACCTTCACCTGCTCGCGCGACAGCGGGCCCACCGCGGTGGCCAAGCTGGACTCGCTCAAGGACGAGATCGGCTTCACCCAGCTGCTCTACGACGACCACATCGGCAAGGTGTCGCTGATCGGTGCGGGCATGCGCAGCCATCCCGGCGTTACCGCGACCTTCTGTGAGGCGCTGGCCGCGGTCGGCGTCAACATCGAGCTGATCTCGACCTCCGAGATCCGGATCTCGGTGCTGTGCCGCGATACCGAACTAGATAAGGCCGTCGTGGCGTTGCATGAGGCGTTCGGTCTCGGCGGCGAGGAAGAGGCCACGGTGTATGCGGGGACGGGTCGATAGATATGGGCGCCGACAGGCTGGCAATTGGTGTAGTAGGCGCCACCGGTCAGGTGGGCCAGGTGATGCGCCATCTGCTCGAGGAGCGCGACTTCCCGGCTCGCGACAGTGGGGGGTCGGTGCGGTTCTTCGCGTCCGCTCGCTCGCAGGGTCGCAAGCTGGCGTTCCGCGGCCAGGAGATCGAGGTCGAAGACGCCGCGACGGCAGACCCGACCGGCCTGGACATCGCGCTGTTCTCGGCAGGCAAGACGATGTCGCTGGTGCAGGCGCCGCGGTTCGCGGCCGCCGGGGTGACGGTGATCGACAACTCCTCGGCCTGGCGCAAGGACGCGGATGTGCCGTTGGTGGTCTCGGAGGTCAACTTCGCCCGCGACGCCCACCGGCGGCCCAAGGGCATCATCGCCAATCCGAACTGCACCACGATGGCCGCGATGCCGGTGCTCAAGCCGCTGCATGAGGAGGCCCAACTGGTGCGCCTGGTGGTCTCGAGTTACCAAGCGGTGTCCGGTAGCGGGTTGGCTGGTGTCGAGGAATTGGCGACGCAGGCGCGTGCGGTCGTCGGCGAGGCCGAGCAGCTGGTGCATGACGGCAGCGCGCTGGAGTTTCCGGCGCCCAAGACCTACGTCGCGCCCATCGCCTTCAACGTGGTGCCGCTGGCGGGATCGTTGGTGGACGACGGATCCGGGGAAACCGACGAGGACCAGAAGCTGCGCTCCGAGAGCCGCAAGATTCTCGGCATCCCCGATCTGCTGGTGAGCGGGACCTGCGTGCGGGTTCCGGTGTTCACCGGGCACTCGCTGTCGATCAACGCCGAGTTCGCCCGGCCGCTTTCGCCGGAGCGGGCCCGGGAACTGCTCGCCGGCGCGCCCGGCGTGAAGCTGGTCGACGTGCCGACGCCGCTGGCCGCCGCCGGAGTCGACGAATCCTTGGTCGGCCGGATCCGGCATGACCCGGGGGTACCGGACGGGCGCGGCCTGGCGCTGTTCGTGTCGGGGGACAACCTGCGCAAGGGGGCGGCGCTCAACACCATTCAGATCGCCGAGCTGCTGGCCTCGGAACTGCACTCGGCATTGTGATCCGCGGGTGAGGGCCGCTCACACTCGCCTCGTCGCGCGGTACTCGCTGTTGGTCGCGTCGGCAGTGTGTTTGCTTGTCTCGCAATCTGTTTGGCTTGCGTATGCCGATCCTCCGGCGCCCGCCCCGGGGCCTATCGTGGCGCCGCTGGCGCCTGGTCAGGTACTGCGAATCGGTCCGACGGCCGGAACAGGAACTCCCACAAAGGATTACGGCATCGGCGCCACCGATCTCTGCGAATTCCTGGAATTTCCCGCCGAACTGTTGCAGGTCTGCGGCGACAGCTTCGCCGGACAAGGTGTGGGGTTCGGCGGCTGGTACTCGCCGGTCGCGTTGCACGTCGACACCGCGTCGGTCGACGATCCCGCCGGTGTGCGCTACACCGGCGTCACCGGCATCAACAAGCCGCTGCTTGCCGACGCCGCACCCTCGGGAGATTCCCAGCTGCCTGCCGGCGTGGTGCAGATCAACCGGCGCAACTACCTGATGGTGACGACGACAAAGGATTTGAAGCCGCTGACCTCGCGGCTGGTGGCGGCCGAACCGGCCCATGCGGAGTGGCAGACCGTGCCAGGGTCCAAGCGCGACGGCTCCTATCAGGGCGGCTCGCAGACGCAGATCAGCGGGTACTACGACCCGATCCCGACCGCGGACTCACCGACGGGGTGGGTGTACATCGTCGCGAACAGCTTCACGCGTAGTCAGCCGGCGGTGCTGTATCGGGTTGCGCCGCAAAGCTTTACCGATCGATCCCGGTGGCAGGGGTGGGCGACCGGGCCCGGCGGCGGCTGGAACAAGAACCCGACGCCGTTGTGGCCCGACATGGTGGGCGAAATGAGCGTCAGGCAGATCGACGGCAAGACGGTGTTGTCCTATTTCAACGCCAGCAACGGCAACATGGAGGTCCGGGTGGCCAACGACCCGACGTCGCTGGGAGAGGCCCCGGTGACCACGGTGGTGCAGCACGACGAGTGGCCCGAGCCGGCGGAAAGCCTGCCGCCTCCGACTGACAACCGGCTCGCGCAACCGTATGGCGGATACATTTCACCCGGGTCCACCCTCGACGAGTTGCGGATTTTCGTCAGTCAATGGGACACCCGCGCCCGGGTCTCCGCGCCTTACCGGGTGATTCAGTTCGCGGTCAATCCGTTCAAGCCGGACGAATAGGCGCGATTAGGGCATCTTACGCAGCTTGTTTGCTACGGTGGCCGAACGCGCGGCGTGGGGCATTTCCCACTGTTGACTGGGAAGCGGGAAAGCCATGGATTTCGCGTTGCTGCCGCCCGAGGTCAATTCCGCGCTGATCTATTCCGGCCCCGGGTCGGGGCCGTTGCTCGCGGCGGCGGCGGGCTGGGACGCGGTGGCTGCCGAATTGGAGTCCGCGGCCGACGGCTATGCCTCGCAGGTGTCGGGGCTGACCGCCCAGATGTGGTGGGGTCCTTCCTCGGTCAGGATGGCGGCTGCCGCCGCCCCTTATGTGGGGTGGCTCCATGCGAGTGCGGTTGCGGCCGGGCAGACCGCCGCTCAGGCGTACGGAGCGGCAGCAGCCTATGAAGCGGCGTTTGCGATGACCGTGCCGCCGCCGATGATCGCTGCCAACCGGGCGCTGTTGACGGCGCTGATATCGACCAACTTCTTCGGGCAGAACACCGCCGCAATCGCGGCCACGGAAGCCGAATACCTGCAGATGTGGGTCCAAGACGCCACCGCGATGTACGGCTATGCGGCCGACTCCATGAGCGCGAGCACCTTCACATCGTTCAGCGAACCGTCGCCGACCACGAACTCCGCCGGGGATGCCGATCAGGCCCGGGCGGTGGCCCAGGCCGCCGGCAACACCACCAGCGCCCGCACCCAATCGGTGATGCAGCTCGCGTCGGCTCACACCACGGCGCCTACTGCAAACACACCCATCGTCGAGCCCGTGGCGCCGGGGCAGACGGTCACCGCCCCGGCCGGCAGCACCGTCACACTGGGACCCAGTTCCGCCCTCATCCTCAACAGCGGCTCCATCACCATGGACGCCGGCGTCCGCGTCGGCAGCTCGGCGGGCTTCGTGATCCTCAATCCCGGCAGCTCCGTGTTCACCACGACTCAAACTTTCGAGGGCACCACCCTGATCCCGGCGCAAACTACGGTGACCGCCGGCGCAAGCCCGCTCACCCTCACCCCCGGTCCAACCGGCAGCATCACCGTCAACCTCATCAGCGGCCCGTCCACTCTCAATGGGTTCTTCGCCGTCATAAGCCAATCGGCAAACCCGGTCACTGGCCTCGTCGGCCCGGCCGGCGCCAGCATCACCAACGTCGCCGGCACCGTCACCGTCACCATCACCCCCATCACCCCCGTCGTTCCCGGCACCTCTGGCGGTTTGGCGGCGGCAGCAGCCAGCAGCTCACCAGGCCTGGCGGGAACGGCGGGAATCCAGCCCCAGCTCGATGCGGACGGGTTGTTGGACTGGGTTCAAACGATGACCGGGGCTGGCCTCCCCGCTGACGTCGCGGCTGTGGCCGGGTGAGACTGCGCCGATCACCATCTATTGTTTACGCCCGCATCATTTGTCTCATGAGTGAAACATCTGAAACCCCCACTGTGCGGTCCTCGACCGCAACTGCGCCGGCGCCGGTAGCGGCAGAGCCGGTGCTTCACAGGCCCGCGGCGGCCTTGCGGGTTCGGTCGCTGGCATCCGGCCATAAATGGCTGTAGCTGTCCAACGTGACGGACGCAGCCGGCCGCCACATGTCCCTGACAGTTCACAACGTCGAGTACCCCAAGGTCGCGTGCCCGCTGGTCCGGGTGGCCGTGAAGAACCCGATAATCGACAACGAGAATCTTCCCGGGCTGATGGGCGGTCAGGGGATCAGCACGTCGAACGACCAGATCGCAGTCCACAAAGCCCTGTCACAGCATCGTTTTCGATGTCATTGTTGGGGGTTGGTCAGGTA
>DASYJS010000215.1:0-5092 GCA_035996225.1 Mycobacterium sp.
ATTGCGGGCGGTCAAAGCAAACTACGACCCGCACAACAGATTTCGGCTCAATCACAACATCCCGCCGCGGTCAGCCGCGTGAAGCCGCGCTGATCCGTTGTGTCGAGTGGGTTGCTCATTGCCGGTATGCTCGTATCATATTATGATGCCTGTTGAACGTCGAACGCACCGGGCCGGGGGAGCCCGCCGGACCGCGGTTGTCGAAGCGGTCGCCGGGGTGCTGGCCGAGCGAGGATATGAAAATACCCGCTTCGCCGATGTCGCGGCGGCGAGTGGGGCGGCCATCAGCACGCTGCAAAACTATTTCGGGTCGCGCGAGGACATGCTGATCGAGGCGCTGCGGCACGCGACCGAGATCGAGGTGGGTGCCCTCGAGGCCGTGGCCGACGCCGAGAACGACCCGTGGAATCGCCTGGTGGCGATGATCGACCGCAACCTGAATACGCCCGTGCGCAATCACCAGTTGCTGATCGAGTTCTGGCGCTCCGGCATCCGCGATCAGGAGTTGCGTGACTACGGCGAAGAAGGTTGGTCGCGCTACCGGGCGCCGTTCCTGCGAACCGTGATCGCGGGCCGCGATGCCGGCGTCTTCACGCCGGTGGTCGCTCCCGAGGAGGTCGTCGATCTGCTGTTCGCCACACTCGTCGGCGCCATGATTCCCCGGGTCCTGCGTTTTCCCGGCTGGTCGGCCGACGGGTTCCGGACGGCCCTGCTCCGCCAGGTCGCCGAGATGCTGGGCCGACCCGGATATCAATAGGTCACCCGGTCAGCCGCGTCGGCCTCCCACCGACAGGTCGAACCCTCGACATCGCACATGTTGGCTGCCAAGCGGTGACACGATAGTGACGTGAAACGGCAGTGGGCTGGCCGCACGACATGACGGCGGCAGCCTTGGTGTGCGGGTCGTGCGGTACTGAGCTGCCGCCGAGTTCTAAGTTCTGTAACGAGTGCGGTGCGGCGGTTGCGACCGCGGCGACACCGGCCGAGTACAAGCAGGTGACCGTGCTGTTCGCCGACGTGGTCCACTCCATGGACATCGCGGCTTCCGTCGGGCCGGAGCGGCTGCGGGAGATCATGGCCGACCTCGCCGACCTCTGCGCGGCGGTTGTGCGGCGGTACGGCGGCACGGTGGACAAGTTCACCGGTGACGGCATCATGGCGGTGTTCGGTGCGCCGGTAGCGTTGGAGGATCACGCAGTGCGCGCCTGCCTTGCGGCGCAGGGCATCCAGGAGGAGGCCGCGCGGCTGGCCGTCGAGGTCAAAGACCGGGACAGACTCAACCTGCAATTGCGCGTGGGGCTGAACTCAGGCCAAGTGATCGCCGGTGAGATCGGTTCGGGCGCTTTCGGTTACACCGCCGTTGGGGAACAGGTGGGGATGGCGCAGCGGATGGAGTCGGCGGCACCGCCGGGTGGGGTGATGCTCAGCGCGTCGACCGCACGACTGGTTGAGGTCGCTGCGACTCTCGGCGACGCTGAGTTGGTTCAGATCAAGGGTGCCGCTGCGCCGGTGCCTGCCCGGCGGCTGTTGAGTGTGTCGGACCGGGATCGGTCTGTTGCCGCTTCTCAGTCTGCTCTTGTGGGTCGGCGCGGGGAGATGTCCGCTGCCGAGGGCTTTTTGGACCGCGCCATCGATGGCCATGGCGCTGTGGTTGACGTGGTTGGACCGCCGGGTATCGGCAAGAGCCGCCTGGTGCGTGAGGTCGCCGCGCTGGCCGCCGCCCACCGTGTCGAGGTGTTCAGCGCCTTCTGCGAATCGCACACCAGCGATGTTCCGTTCCATGTCGTGGCGCGGTTGCTGCGGGCAGCCTTCGGTGTGCGTGGCCTGGACGGCGGGGCCGCTCGTGAGCGAGTGCGCTCGCGGGTGCCGGAGGCAGACGCCGAGGATTTGCTGTTATTCGATGATTTGTTGGGCATTGCCGATCCCGATGTGACGCTGCCCAAGATTGATCCCGATGCCCGGCGGCGGCGGTTGACCGCGCTGGTCAACGCTGCCTCATTGGCTCGAGAGTTTCCGGCGGTTTTTGTCATTGAGGATGCGCACTGGATCGATGAGGTCAGCGAATCGATGCTGGCCAGGTTTTTAAGGGTGATCCCGCAGACGCCCTCGCTGGTGCTGGTCACCTACCGACCGGAGTACGCAGGGGCGTTGGCTCGGGTGGCCGGTGCTCGGACCATCGCTCTTGCGCCGCTGAGTGATTCGGAAACTGCAGCACTGGTTACCGAGCTGCTCGGCCACCACCCCTCGGTTGGTGCACTGGGCCAACAGATCGCCGAGCGGGCCGCCGGAAACCCATTTTTCGCCGAGGAGATCGTGCGCGACCTAGCCGAGCGCGGCGTACTGCGGGGCAACCGCAGCGCCTACGAATTGACCGCCGATGCTGCTGAGGTCAGTGTGCCCGCCACCTTGCAGGCGACCATCGCCGCCCGCATCGACCGGCTTGTGCCGGGGGCAAAGCGCACGTTGAGCGCAGCCGCTGTCATCGGTTCGCGGTTCAGCCGGGAACTACTGGAAACGCTGGGCATTGATCCTGTCCTTGAGAACCTGGTGAGGGGCGAGTTCATCGATCAGGTCACGTTCACTCGACAACCCGAGTATGTGTTTCACCATCCACTGGTCCGCGCCGTGGCTTACGAATCACAACTCAAATCGGATCGCGCCGAGCTGCATCGGCGCGTCGCGGCCGCAATCCAGTCGCGTGACCCGGCAGCGGTCGTGGAGAACACGGTGCTGATCGCCGAGCATCTGGAGGCGGCCGGTGATCTGCTCGCCGCCTACGGCTGGCATATGCGCGCCGCAACGTGGGCGACTAACCGCGACATCGGCGCGGCGCGCCTGAGTTGGGAGCGTGCGGAAAAGATTGCCGACGCATTGCCCGCCGATGACCTGAACCGGGCATCCATGCGCATCGCCCCGCGCACCATGTTGTGCGGGATCGCCTTTCGAGTCCATTTGAACGTGGCTGGTGACCGCTTTGAGGAATTGCGGGAGTTGTGCACCGCCTCCGGGGACAAGGCGTCACTGGCCATCGCCATGGCCGGACTGGTGGTCGATCACGCGTTTCACGGCCGGGTGCGCGAGGCGTCGCGGCTGGCATCAGAATCGATGGCCCTCATCGAGTCGATCGGCGATCCGACGTTGACGGTGGGGCTGTCCTTCGCGGCGATCTACGCCAAGTTTGAAAGCGGCGAGTGGGCTGACGTGCTGCGGTGGTCACAGCAGGTCATCGACTTGGCCGACGGTGACCCGTCTAAAGGCAACTTCATTGTCGGGTCTCCGGTAGCACGCGCCTTTACGACCCGGGCAATGGCTCGTTATTGCCTGGGTCGTCCCGGATGGCGCGACGACCTGGGGCACGGCGTGGCCCTGGCCCGCAGCGCAGACCCCGCGTCGTACGCCACGGTCGTCACCTACGTCTACTTCACAGGGATACCGCATGGCGTGCTCAGGCCTGATGATCGCGCGATGCGCGAGATTCAGGATTCCCTACGGATTGCCGAACGATCCGGTGATGACCTCGCGTTGTCGAACGCCCAGATGGCGCTGGGCTTTGCGTTGGTGCACCGCCCAACGGCTGCGGAGCGTGACCGGGGACAGAAGCTGCTGGCAGAGCTAAGCGAAGCGTTCCCGCGCCGGGGACGACACCTCTGCGATGTACCGCTCGTCGAGGCTTACTTGGCGCGCGAGAAGGCCAGGCGTGGAGATCGCGATGACGCGATAACGCTCATGCGCGTCGCCGTCGACGATCTGTTCCGCGAGGGACAGCTACTGGGGTGGGGCCTGGCTGCGACGGGTGTTCTGGTGGAGACACTGCTGGATCGCGGGGCCGAGGATGACGTGGTCGAAGCCAACGCCGCGATTGTGCGGTTGGCGGCTGCGCCAGCCGATGAGGGTCTGGTGACACGGGACATATGGCTGATGCGGCTGCGGGCACTCCTAGCGCGGGCGCACGACGATACCGAGGCTTATGCGCACTTCCGGGATCGCTACCGCGACATGGCGAAAACGCTTGGCTTCGAAGGGCATATCGCCTGGGCCGAGGAAATGCCATGACGGCGGATGGCCATTGCGGCCCGACAAAGACGAAACCACCCGCACGGCAATCAGCGGTGTGATCGCGGCGCGGGTGGCCTCTAGTGGTTTTCGACGACCCTATACGTCGTAGTACAGCGCGAATTCGTACGGATGCGGCCGGATCTGGACCGGCAGAATCTCGTTCTCGCGCTTGAAGCTGATCCACGTCTCGATCAGGTCAGGCGTGAAAACGCCTCCCTCAGTGAGGTATTCGTGGTCTTCTTCCAGCCGGTCGATCACCGCGGACAGCTGAACCGGTGCCTGCGGGATGTTGGCGGCCTCTTCGGGCGGCAGCTCGTAGAGGTCCTTGTCCACCGGAGCCTGCGGCTCCATCTTGTTCTTGATGCCGTCCAGGCCCGCCATCAACATGGCCGCGAACGCCAGATACGGGTTGCCCGACGAGTCGGGGCAGCGGAACTCCAGCCGCTTGGCCTTCGGGTTGCTGCCGGTGATCGGGATGCGCACACACGCCGACCGGTTGCGCTGGCTGTAGACCAGGTTGATCGGGGCCTCGTAACCCGGAACCAACCGCTTGTAGGAGTTCGTCGTCGGGTTGGTGAAGGCCAGCAGCGACGGCGCGTGGTGCAGCAGGCCACCGATGTAGTGGCGTGCGGTGTCCGACAGGCCGGCGTAGCCGGTCTCGTCGTACATCAGCGGGGTGCCGTCCTTCCAGAGCGACTGGTGGGTGTGCATGCCGGAGCCGTTGTCGCCGAACAGCGGCTTAGGCATGAACGTGACGGTCTTGCCGTTCTGCCACGCGGTTTGCTTGACGATGTACTTGTACAACTGCATGTCGTCGGCCGCGTGCAGCAGCGTGTTGAACTTGTAGTTGATCTCGGCCTGGCCGCCGGTGCCTACCTCGTGGTGGCCCTTCTCCAGGCTGAAGCCGGAGGTGATCAGGTTCTGCAGCATCTTGTCGCGCAGATCGACGTAGTGGTCGACCGGGGCGACGGGGAAGTATCCGCCCTTGGGCCGGACCTTATAACCGCGGTTGGGGGTGCCGTCGTTCTCGGTCGGC
>DASYJS010000216.1:0-6192 GCA_035996225.1 Mycobacterium sp.
GCGAGCTCGATTGTCTCGGCGGCGACGCGCAGGTGCTCTTCCAGTAGGAACGCGACCAGGTCGTCGCGGCCGGAGAAGTGGTAGTAGAGCGTCGCGCGAGCTGAGCCGATCAGTGTGGCGATGTCCTCCAACCGAAGTGCCGGGTCCGGGCGCAGCACCTCCTCGCTCACACTGACCAGTCGCTCAACCAGCTTGGACGGCGGCCTCCTCATGCGGCCAATCATAACCTTGATCTCGATCAGGGTCGAGATTCCAGTCTGGACTTTGATCCAAACTGGGATTACAGTCTGGACTGTGATCCAAGACTCCGGCACAGCCTCGCCATCCCTCGGCCAAGTGACCGCCATATATGGAGGTTTGGGCGACTGCCAACGCTGTCTTCCCCACAGCGGAACGACCAACGCAACCAAGGAGAATCGAGATGCACAAACCCACCGATACCGATCTTGATCAATCCCTCGCCGAGAACCCACCCTGGAGCGGACTGACTTGCCTCGAGAGACTCATGCCCACCCGTGTGACTAGGCATTCCAGCACCATGTCAGCCCGACTCACGTCCGCTCGGACAGACGGGTCGATGACCGTCAAGAACGCTCACGCAAACCCCGTCGTACCCCCTAACGGAAGGCTGGTGTCATGCGGGGCGCTGTGAGTGCGTTTCAGCGGTGGCAGTTCCGCGACGGGCGTCCAAATCGGTCGGCACGCGTCTTAAGCGGCTTGCTCGGCATCGCCTTTGCAGCGGGCATCGGACCCAACCAAGCTGCCACAATCGAGGTTCGAGGCCGCAAGACCGGGCGCAAGATCTCGTTTCCTATCGTTGTCGTCGACTACGAGGGTGAGCGCTACCTGGTCGCCATGATGGGCGACAAAACGAACTGGGTGCGCAACCTGCGCGCCGACAATCATGCTGTTTTGCAGCGGGGCAGGCGCGAAAACGTGTCCGTGGTGGAGGACTTCTCCAGTAATCGCGCCGCGATCTTGCGCCGTTATCTCGAGATCTCAGCTGGCGCCCGCCCATTCTTTCCGATCACCCGCCGGGCGCCACTGGTCGACTTCGAGCGCATCGTCAACGAGTATCCAGTGTTTCGTGTCGCCCCAGCTGTCTGAGACGTCGCGCCGTCCAGCGCGGTGGCGGTGCCATGGTGCCCCGTCCACCACCGCATAACCGAAACTTCTCAAGGAGTCCCGCATGACCGTCACGAACTGGACCGCTGCACTTCTACCCGATTTGACAGGCAAAACGTTCATTGTCACCGGCGCCACAAGCGGGCTGGGCAAAGCCACCGCTGACGCGCTGGCCCACGCAGGCGCACACGTTGTGCTGGCCGTGCGCAACCCCGCCAAGGGACGGGCCGTAGCGAAAGGCATCGCGAGAGACACCGAGGTCCGTGAACTCGATCTGAGTTCCCTGTCGTCGGTGCGTGCCTTCGCATCGTCATGGCAGGAACCCATCGATGTCCTGATCAACAACGCCGGCATCATGCAGGTACCTGAAGCCCGCACCGCCGACGGCTTCGAACTGCAATTCGGCACCAACCACCTCGGCCACTTCGCACTGACCAATCTGCTGCTGCCCCAGATCCGCGGCCGCATCGTCACGTTGAGCTCTGACTTCCACCGTGGCGCCAAACTGAACCTCGATGACCCCGACTGGCGGCGACGCCCCTACAACAGCAGCCAGGCGTATAGAGACTCCAAGTTGGCGAACCTCCTGTTCGCTCGCGAACTGCAGCGTCAGCTTTCGGCCTGCGGCAGCCATATCTTGTCGGTCGCCGCACACCCGGGAGTTGTGCGCACCGGACTCTTCGGACACGTCGCGGGCGCATCAGGACTCTTGCTCGACATCGGTTCACGCATCGTGGGCAACGGCGTCGATCAGGGCATCCTGCCCACTCTGTTCGCCGCCACCCAGGACATACCCGGAGGAACATTCATCGGCCCCAGCGGCTTTCGGCAATTACGCGGATTCCCCGGCATCGTCAAGTCGTCCAAGAACGGCACCAACACAGAACTTGGACAACGGCTGTGGCAGCTATCAGAATCGCTAACTGGCGCGCGACTCGACTGCGGGACACCTCGACCGGCCCCGTGAACCATGCCGAACCGGCGACGCCATGCTGCATCGACTGCGTGGCCACAGAAACAGACGGCGCATAAGCACGTCCACCACACCGCACGAAATATGGAGGATCAACTGATGGCACGAATGGCTGGCAAGGTCGCCGTGATCACCGGCGGCAGCATCAGCGGTATCGGGCTGGCGCCCGCGCAGCGGTGGCGTCGCCCGAACACGGAGGTCTCCTCTCACGATTGAGTCAGCTGTCGCCGACACCCATGATGCAACGTGGCCCAGCCAAGTCCCACCGATTAAAAGATGGCGACGGCCCCATGAGATCCATAACCTCGGTTGAGACAGCGAGCAGGCGGGGGTGAACCTGGTGGTGCGCAGCACCGCCCGCGATGCGCGGCGCGCTCGACGCGCTTCACCAACATGGCGCGGTAGGTTCGCTGAGCTTGCCGCGGTTCATGTGACATAAGGCGCCACGTAGGCCCGGCTGGGTCAGCGGAAGCGGATATGCGACGTCGCCAGGCCGAAGATCTTCCGGCCACCGGACTTCGCGGCGACGATGACGACACCGGCGCGGGTTGCCGGGTCCAGCGACTTGATCCGGCCGCCGTATTCGATGTCTGCACCCTCGCTGGCCGACACGATCACGGGCTGGGACAGCCGGACCGCGAAGCGGGTAATCGCACCGGGGTCGCCCGACCATGCGGAGGCGAATCCGGCACCCAAACCCATGGTGAGCATTCCGTGGGCGATCACATCGGGCTGCCCCGCCATTTTGGCGAGGTTCTCGTCCCAGTGAAGCGGGTTGGCGTCGCAGGCCACCCCGGCGTAGTTCACCAGGTCGCCGCGGGAGAGTCGGGCGTGGTGCGCCGGCAACTCGTCGCCGATCTTCACGGCTTCGAAGGACGGCGTCCCTGGGGTTCGGGCCGTGCCTCCCCCGGAGATCCGTACCTCGCCGGCGGGGCGCACCGTCTTCTGATAGTTCGCATCGGCGTAGTCGATTCCAGCGAGATTCACGTCGTGCATCATCACTTGCTGCGCGGTCGCCCTGATCGCCGGATCGACATCCTCGGCGGTGACGCCGACGACGGTGGTGTGCAGGGTGTGCACCCGCTCGCCGGCAGTGTCGGTGAATGTGTTGGTCACGGTGATCAAGTCTCTGCCGGCGATCCTGCGCACCGATGAAAGTTCGACGTCAATGTGCAGTTCGTCGCCGGCCACGATCGGTCGGTGCTGCTCGAAGACTTCTTCGGTCTGCAGGTACATCTCGTAACCGATGACCACCGATTCGAACAGGTACCGATTGGCTGCCATAGCCGGGGCCGACGTGAACGTCAGCGGCGCCACCAAGTCCGAATATCCCAGCTCAGCGGCGGCGGCGACATCCCAGTGCGCGGGGTGATAGTCCTGCACGGCACGGGCGAACTCGCGCACCTTCTCGCGGCCGACCTGGTATGTCTCGTCGATCTGGTAGTAGTGGCCGACCCGCAATTCGAGCGCCGACGTTTCTGCTGCTGCGGTCATGAATTGCCCAACTTTTCTACCGGCCTGTTCACGGAGGCCGACCAAAGCACACTAACTCGCCGACACCCGCCCACTGGACGCCGCGACGCTGACTGTTGCACGTCGTGGCCACGTAACGTCGGCGACATGACCGTTTATGCCCTGAACCTCTTCGACATCGCCGACGCCGACGAGTACCGCGCCTACTCACGACGGTCACCCGCCGAAGTGGCAAGGCACGGCGGTCGCGTCGTTGCGCTCGGGAGTTTCAAGCGTGCGGTTGTCGGCGACATCGAGCCCCGTCAGGTGCTGATACTCGTGGAGTGGGAATCGCAGGAAGCCTTTGACAGCTATTGCAACGATCCGGAACTCGCCGATCTACATCCGCATCGCGAGGATGGGTCATCGGGATACGTCTGGCACCTGTTCGACCGCCTCGACGACCTCAGGCCGTTACTGAGTCGATAACAGCAGCTCAGCGCATGAAAAGCCTTCTATCGCAGTCGAAGACATTTTCTCCCCGCGGCACGTGCTAGATTGTCCCGGGATGCCCGTCGGCATCCGTACAGAATGATGGAAGTTGAAGGTATGGCACAGGGAACTGTGAAATGGTTTAACAGCGAAAAAGGCTTCGGTTTTATCGCTCCGGACGGCGGCGCAGCAGATGTGTTCGTCCACTACACAGAAATCCAGGGTGACGGTTACAAGTCGCTCGAGGACAACCAGCGAGTTGAGTTCAACATCGAGCAGGGGACCAAGGGTCCGCAGGCAGTTGGGGTAACTGTCGTCTAGTCAGATTTCTACCTCTTGTGGGCTGGTGGGTTGTTTCCTGCCAGCCCACAGCTCGTTGCGGGGGTTCTCGGCCCATTCCGCTCGAGGCGACGTCTTTTCTGACGCTGGCGTGTAGATTGGTGGGTAAGACGTTCGTGTTGGCACTGCCACCGTAGACATTTTGTATGTAGATGAGCAGCTCACGAATCGATCGCCCTTCGCTCGACAGACGAACCGTTTGCGCCGAAGCCCAACCAATTTAAGGACCCCGCTCCATGAAATCTTCGGATTTGTTTTCACATCAGCCCGAGCCCGAGCAAGAGGCCGCGTCCCACGCCGGTCGCGATTCGGAACCGGTGCAACTTCCGACTTTCTCCGACCGTCCCAACAGCGATTCCGCCGCTCAGAGGCCACCGTCGTAAGGGCTTGACCGAGAGCCGGCCCCGCCGCTCGACCTGTCAGGCGGCTCGTGGACCTGTACGGCTCACGGCGTCGTAGCAGATGCTCAGATCTTGAGATAGCCCTTGTCGGCGGGGATTTGGGCGGCGGTGATCAACGAGGACGCATCGCTGGCAAGCCAAACCACGATGTCGGAAATCAGGTCTGGGGCAGCCAGCGATTCGGTCGGCAGCGCCCCTGGTGAGAAACTGTGGATGTAATGCGGATGGTCCTGAAAGACCTGGTACATCGATAGGTCGTTGCCCATCGGGGTGTCGGTGCCGTAGGGGTGCACCGAGTTGACGCGGATGCCGAATTCACCGAGTTCCACCGCCAACGAGTTGGTGAGGCCGACCACTCCGAATTTGCTTGCGCAGTAATGGCCGCAGCCCGGGACGGCCTTGATTCCGGCCGCGGAGCTGATGTTGATGATCGATCCACCATTGCCGGCAGCGACCATCGGTGGCACTGCGGATTTGATGGTGTTCCACAACCCGGTCAGGTTGGTATCGAGGGTCTCCTGCCACTGCTGAGCCGAAATCTCCCACAACCGGCCCCAATTCAGCACACCGGCATTGGCCACGATGATATCGAGCCGTCCGAACTGTTCGATCGCATTCGACACGACCCGCTGCTGGCCGGCCAGGTCGCGGACGTCAACCTCCTCGGCAAGGATTTTGCGGCCCTCGCCCTCGACCAGGCCGACCGTCTCGGCGAGGTCTTCGGGCCGGGCCGGGGGATAGCCGTTGTGTTCGGCAACCGGCGTGCACGCGTCGATCGCGACGATGTCGGCACCGGCCCGGGCTAACCGGACGCAGTGTGAGCGGCCCTGTCCGCGGGCCGCTCCCGTCACGTAGGCGACCTTCCCGGCTAACGGGGTGGCAGTGTCGGTCATGCCAATAGCTCCTCTGCTTGCGGCGCTGGCCGCGGCTGGGTGGCGGGCTGGGCGGTACCGGAATAGCTGCGCAATCCCTCAGCGCGGTAGTACTGCGCGAGGTCAAACCCGTTGTCGCCCAGTGTGGTTACGTGCCGGTATGTCTCGGGATCGGTCCACAATTCGTAGCCGGTGGCCAACACGATCAGATCAGCGGGGTACCACAGCACCGGGATGTCGACGGCCAGGCCGGGATAGTGATTGTCACGCCAGGTGCCGCCGAAGTCGGGGTCGCGCTCCAGGATGATGAAGTCGGTTATGTCCTTGTCGCGCAGCAACTTCGCCGCGGCGATCCCGCCCGGCCCGGCGCCGATGATCGCTACTTCGTAGTCGGGGTCAGCCACGGTCGGCCCCGGTCAGGCCGGCGACGATGTGATCTCCCAAGTAGCGGCGCACGGCACGCGGACTGTCCAGATTGACCGCGATGGGCGGGACGAGCTCGAAACTGAACAGCATTCGCACGATCCATTCACTAGCA
>DASYJS010000217.1:0-2369 GCA_035996225.1 Mycobacterium sp.
CCAGCCCGCAGTCGATGTCGTTGTGCTACAGGGCGAGCGTGAGCTGGCCAGAGACAACCGCGTGCTCGGCAGGTTCAAATTGGACAACATCCGCCCGGCGCCACGGGGTGAGCCGCAAATCGAGGTCACCTTCGACATCGACGCCAATGGCATCCTGCATGTCACCGCACGCGACAAGAACACCGGCGCCGAACAGAGCATCACCATCAGCGAGCAGTCCAACCTTGATAAGAACGAGGTCGAACGGATGCTCGCCGAGGCCGAGGCCAACCGTCGCGAGGACGAGCAACTGCGCAAGGCGGTCGAAGCGCGCAACGAACTCGACTCGGCGGCATACCAGGTGGAGCGCCGGCTCGCCGAACTGGGCGATTCGGTAGCGCCGCACGACCGGGCACGCGCCGAGATGCTGATCGCCGACGCGCGCCAGGCCGTCAAGGAAGACGCACCGACGGACCGGGTGCAGTCTTTGACATCCGAACTGCAGCAAGTGCTTTACGGGCTACAACCCATGCCGTCGGGTGGCGGCAACGGACAACCGTCCGCCGACGGCCGGGGCTCTCCAGTCGGTGACGACGACGTGGTCGACGCCGAGTTCGACCGGGGCTGAGCGGCAATGGTCAGCCCCGCAGAGCATTCCAAGACCGAAGAAAGCGATGACCGGGTAGACGAAAGTCCGCCAGAAGCGGTTGCCTCCCAACCTGATTCGGACACGGAGCTGGCCAAGCTCGAGGACCGCTGGCGGCGTGCTGTCGCCGATCTGGACAACCTGCGCAAGCGGTATGCCCGCGAACTGGACCGCGAACGAACAATGGAACGATCCAGGGTGGCCGGCGCGTGGCTGCCCATCGTGGATAACCTGGAGCGGGCGATCAGTCATGCCGGGGACCAGTCCGACGCGGTCGTCCAGGGTGTGCGGAGCATTCTCGAACAAGCGCTGCAGGTTCTCGAGCAGCTCGGCTATCCGCGCGATGCGGAGCCAGGGGTGCCCTTTGACCCGGAGCGTCACGAGGTGGTCGGTGTGGTGGACCACCCGGACAGCGCACCCGGGACGGTTGTCGAAGTACTTCGACCGGGCTACGGCGAAGGATCGAGGCAACTGCGACCGGCGGCCGTGGTGGTCAGCCGACGCGGGGAGTGACGTTTCGTGGCCCGCGACTACTACAAAGTCCTGGGGGTGTCGCGGGACGCGACGGCCGATCAGCTGCAGCAGGCGTTTCGCACACTGGCCCGCAAGCATCATCCGGACGTCAACAAGGATCCAGCGGCCGAAGAACGGTTCAAGCAGATCAACGAGGCCTATCAGGTGCTGTCGGACCCCGAAACCCGCAAGCGCTACGACCGATTCGGCGAAGACTTCCGCCAGGTGCCCGAGGACTGGGAAGAACGGGTGGGTGCCGGTGCCGGTGGCTTCCGCGGCGCAGGGCCCTCCGGCGCGCGGGTGCGCTACGGTCAGGGCTTCGGCGGCGCCGGCGGCATCAACATCGAAGACCTTTTCGGCGACATGTTCGGCGGCAGTGGCGGATTCGGGCCGATTCCGGGCGCCGACCAGGAAGCGGTGCTGGAGCTGACCGTCGAGGAGGCTTACCGGGGCGGCAAACGGCAGATCTCACTAGATGGCCGCAACTACGGGGTCAACATTCCCGCCGGTGTCATCGACGGTCAGCGGATACGGCTGGCGGGAGAGGGCGGCCGAGGTAGCGGCGATGGACCGGCCGGAGATCTATACCTACGGGTACGCATCAAGCCGCATCCCCGATTCCGGCTCGACGGACGCGACCTGACCGTCGATCTGCCGGTGTCGCCGTGGGAGGCGGTGCTGGGCACCACGATCGCCATTGGGACTCCCGGCGGCGAAGCGAAAGTTAAGGTGCCGCAAGGGTCGTCGACCGGTCGGCGGTTGCGGCTGCGCGGCGAGGGCATGCCCAACCCGCGCGGTGCCGCCGGCGACCTCTACGCGGAGATCAAGGTGATGGTGCCACCGAAACCCACTGCGCGGGAACGCGAGCTGTTCGAGCAACTGTCGGCGGAGTCTACGTTCGACCCCAGGAGAGGACGATGACTGCACCACGCTATGTCCTGGCGCTTCGGCCCGGAATTCAACTCGACGTCTTCGCAACACGCTGCGGGTTGCATCCCGACATGGTGCGCCGGCTGGTCGCGCTCGGCCTCGTCGCTTGCCAGCAGGATGCCCGCGGCGATCTCTGGTTCGAACCGTCTGCGTTGGTGACGGTCGCCCGCGGCACCTCGCGGGTTGGGCATGCCCTCCCCGCGCAGCCGCAACCGACGCCCGGTCGACGACCCCTGCGGGACCTTAACTTTCGCCTCGCCCCCGGGAGTCCGAACAGCCACAGTTGTGCCCAGCACCGCCT
>DASYJS010000218.1:0-12705 GCA_035996225.1 Mycobacterium sp.
GCAGGCTCCGAAAGCCGTCGACCGCGGGCTGCTGATCCTGCGCGCCAACGACGAATTAGTGCTGGTGGTGCGCAACGTCCCGGTAGTCACCGCCCCGTTGAGCCAGGTCCTGAGCCCGGCTTGCCAGCGCGTGACCTTTACCGCGCACGCCGACCGGATCACCGCCGAGTTCGTCGGGCTGACGCAGGGACCCAACGCCGAGCATCCCGGCTCGCCGCTGCGCGGTGAGAAGAGCGGCTACGACTTCCGGCCGCAGATCGTCGGGGTGTTCACCGACCTGACCGGACCGGCACCGCCGGGTCTGAGCTTCTCGGCGACCGTCGACACCCGCTACAGCAGCAGCCCCACGCCGCTGAAAATGGCCGCGATGATCCTCGGCGTGGTGCTGACCGTCATCGCGCTGATCGCGCTGCACGTCCTGGACACCGCCGACGGCACCCGGCACCGCCGCTTCCTGCCGTCGCGGTGGTGGTCGATCGGCGCTCTCGATGCGCTCGTCATCGCCGTGTTGGTGTGGTGGCACTTCGTCGGGGCCAATACCTCCGATGACGGCTACATCCTGACCATGGCCCGGGTGTCCGAGCACGCCGGGTACATGGCGAACTACTACCGCTGGCTGGGCACCCCCGAGGCGCCTTTCGGCTGGTACTACGACCTGCTCGCACTGTGGGCGCACGTCAGCACCAGCAGCATGTGGACGCGGCTACCCACCCTGGCCATGGCGTTGACCTGTTGGTGGGCGATCAGCCGCGAAGTCATCCCCCGGCTGGGCCACGCCGTGAAGATCAACCGTGCGGCGGCGTGGACGGCCGCGGGACTGTTCCTGGCGACCTGGTTGCCGCTCGACAACGGGCTGCGCCCCGAGCCGATCATCGCCCTCGGCATTCTGCTCACCTGGTGCTCGGTGGAGCGGGCGGTGGCCACTAACCGGCTGCTGCCGGTGGCGGCCGCCTGCATCATCGGCGCGCTGACGCTGTTCTCCGGGCCGACCGGCATCGCGTCCATCGGCGCCCTGCTGGTCGCGATCGGACCGCTGCGGACCATCATGCACCGCAGATCCAGACAGTTCGGTGCGCTGCCACTGCTGGCGCCGATCGTGGCCGCGGGCACCGTCACCGTGATCCTGATCTTCCGCGACCAGACCCTGGCCGGCGAAATGCAGGCGACCGCGCTCAAGCGTGCACTCGGGCCCAGCCTCAGCTGGTTCGACGAGCACATCCGCTACGAGCGGCTGTTCATGGCCAGCCCCGACGGGTCCGTCGCCCGGCGCTTCGCGGTGCTGGCCTTGCTTCTCGCGCTCGGCATCACGGTGGCAATGTCGTTGCGCAAGGGCAGAATTCCGGGCACCGCCGCCGGACCGAGCCGCCGCATTCTCGGCATTACGATCATCTCGTTCCTCGCGATGATGTTCACCCCGACCAAATGGACACATCACTTCGGGGTGTTCGCCGGGCTGGCAGGCTCGCTGGGGGCGTTGGCCGCGGTCGCGGTGACGAGTGCGGCAATGCGCTCACGCCGCAACCGCACCGTGTTCGCCGCGACGGTGCTGTTCTTGGTGGCGTTGTCCTTCGCCAGCGTCAACGGCTGGTGGTATGTATCCAATTTCGGTGTCCCATGGTCGAATTCATTCCCCCAATGGCACTACGCGTTTGCCACGGCGCTACTCGGACTGACCGTGCTGGTGCTGCTGGGATCGGCGTGGTTCCACTTCATGTCCCCCGACAACGGTCCCCCTAAAACCCGCCGCGGGGCACGGATGGCCGGAATCATTCAGTCCCCGTTGGCAATTGCGGCGTGGGCGCTGGTGACGTTCGAAGTGGTGTCGCTGACACTGGCGATGACCGGACAGTACCCCGCCTGGTCGGTGGGCCGGTCCAACTTGGAGGCACTCATCGGCAAGTCCTGTGGCCTGGCCGAGGACGTCATGGTGGAGCAGGATCCCAATGCCGGCACGCTGGCGCCGGTGTCCGGCTCGGTGGGTGATGCGCTGGGCGCCGGTCTTTCAGAAGCCTTCACGCCCAACGGGATTCCCGCCGACGTCTCCGCCGACCCGGTGATGGAGCGTCCGGGCGACCGCAGTTTCATCAACGAAGACGGGCGAACGACCACCAGCGAGGCCGGGACCGAGGGCGGCACCAGCGCCGCGCCGGGAATCAACGGCTCCCGTGCCCAGCTGCCCTACAACCTTGACCCGGGTCACACTCCGGTGCTGGGCAGCTGGCGGTCCGGCATCCAGGTGCCGGCCATGCTGCGGTCAGGTTGGTACCGATTGCCGCCTCGCGACAAGGCGGAGCCGCTGCTGGTGGTGTCGGCGGCCGGCCGGTTCGATCCCCGCGAGGTGCAGGTGCAGTGGGCCACCGACGACGAGGCGGCCAGCGCGCACCCGGGCGGCTCGTTCCAGCTCTTCGATGTCGGCGCGTCACCGGCGTGGCGTAATTTGCGGCTGCCGTTGTCATTGATTCCCGACACCGCCACCCAAGTCCGCTTGATCGCCAACGACGAAGATCTGGCGCCGCAGCACTGGATCGCGGTCACGCCGCCGCGGATTCCACAGCTGCGCACGCTGCAGCAGGTGGTGGGCTCCCAAGACCCGGTGTTCCTGGACTGGCTGGTGGGTCTGGCGTTCCCGTGCCAGCGACCGTTCGGCCATCAAAACGGTGTCGACGAAACACCCAAATGGCGCATTCTGCCGGACCGGTTCGGCGCCGAGGCCAACTCGCCGGTGATGGACAACAACGGCGGCGGCCCGCTGGGCGTCACCGAATTGCTGGTGAAGGCAACCACGATGGCCACCTATCTCAAGGACGACTGGTCGCGCGATTGGGGCTCGCTGCAACGCCTGACGCCCTACTATGCCAACGCCCAGCCCGCCCGTCTCCAGCTGGGGACGGCGACGCGCAGCGGCCTGTGGGACCCGGCTCCGCTTCGCCGGGGCTAGTTACTACAGTCCCGGCAAGCAATTGATGAACGGTCCGCACGGCGGCGACGGTGGTCGCGGCAGTGGAAAGCCTTCGATGATGGTCGAGTTCGTCACCGGGCTGTTCTGGTCGAATCGGTAAGTGTAGACTTACGGTTCGTGGAGACTTACCAACCCGTTGGGAGCGGTGACGCATGGGTCGCCCTGGCGGACCGGACGCGACGGGCCATCATGGAGCGCCTTGCGCACGGCCCGGCGGCCGTGGGTGAACTGGCCCGGGAGCTACCGGTCAGCAGACCGGCCGTTTCACAGCACCTCAAGGTGCTCAAGTGCGCGGGGCTGGTGCGCGACCGCGCGGCCGGAACCCGGCGCGTCTACCAGCTCGATCCGACCGGCCTCGAGGCATTGCGCACCGAGCTGGACCGGTTCTGGACGCAAGCCCTGGCCAACTACGCGGCCAAGTTCACCGAGATCGAAGGAGATGCGTCATGACCAACCCGCGGATCCCCGAAATTCGGCATCATGTCGTCGTCAACGCCACGATTGAGCGCGCGTTCGCGGTCTTCACCGAACAGTTCGGCGATTTCAAGCCGCGCGAACACAACCTACTGGCGGTCCCGATCGCCGAGACGGTGTTCGAAACCCATGCGGGAGGCCATATTTACGACCGTGGCGTGGACGGCAGCGTGTGCCGGTGGGCGCGTGTGTTGGTTTACCAGCCCCCTCGCCGGCTGGTGTTCACGTGGGACATCAGTCCGGCCTGGCAACCAGAACCCGACCAGTCCAGGACCAGTGAGGTCGAGGTGCGCTTTATCCCGGAGTCCGAAACCCGCACGCGCGTCGAACTGGAACACCGCCACCTTGACCGGCACGGCCCGGGCTGGCAGTCGGTTGCCGACGGAGTCGACGGCGACGCCGGATGGCCGTTGTATCTGAGTCGCTACCTCGGCCTCTTCACCACCGGAGTGCGGCAATGACAGCCGAGTCCATGATGAGCATGGCCCACGCCGAACGGGCCGACCTCGCAGAATTTCTGACGACCCTCACGCCGAAGGACTGGGCGGCGCCCAGCCTGTGCTCCAAATGGAACATCAAAGACGTTGTCGCGCATGTTATTAGCTACGAAGAGCTCGGCACCCTGGGACTGCTGAAGCGTTTCGCGAAGGGCTGGATCGTCCGGGCCAACCAGGTAGGTGTCGACGAATTCGCGACGTTGAACCCGCAACAATTGTTGGCCTTCCTGCGCAACCACCTCCAACCACAGGGATTGACAGCGGGTTTCGGCGGCATGATCGCACTCGTCGACGGCACGATCCATCACCAGGACATCCGCCGCTCACTCGGTCGCCCCCGCAACGTTCCGGCCGATCGACTCGAGCGGGTACTCGGCCTGGTACCCGGGAACCCCAGGCTGGGAGCCGGCCGCCGGATCAGGGGACTACAGCTACGTGCCACTGATATCGACTGGGCGCACGGCCACGGACCCGAGATCACCGGCCCGGGAGAAGCGCTGCTGATGGCGATGGCCGGCCGCCGCTCGGCCCTCGCCGACCTCAGCGGCCCAGGCTGCGCCACTCTGGCTGCAAGGCTGCCCGGATAACCCTCCCGGCAGCCATTCGCCCGTTGCGCGGCCCCGCGTCCTCACCCGACAAAGGGGCGTCGCTTACCATCGAACCCCGTGCCCCACGACGGAAATGAGCGATCGCAACGGATTCTCCGGTTGGTCGCCATTGTCGCCGGCATCGCAGGCCTGCTGTTGTGCCTCACCGTTCCGTTCCTCCCCGTCAAACAGACCACCGCAGCCATCGCATGGCCGCAGGGCACCGTGGACGGGCACGTCACCCAGGTCACCGCACCCTTGGTATCCGGGGCGCCGCGGGCACTCGACATCTCCGTGCCCTGCCCGGCGATCGCCACCCTGCCGCCCAGCGGTGGGTTAGTGGTCTCGACCCTGCCGATCGGCGGCGTGGACCCGGGCAAGAACGGGCTCTTCGTCCGTGCCGACACAGACGTGGTCGTCGTCGCGTTCCGGGACACGGTGGCCGCGGTGGCGAAGCGCTCGGATATCGCCGCGGGCGCCTGCAGCGTGCTGCACGTCTGGGCTGACGCCGGAGCCGCGGGCGCGGACTTTGTCGGTTTACCGGGCGCCGCAGGCATCCTGTCCGCCGACAAGAAGCCGCAGGTCGGCGGAATTTTCACCGATCTCAAGGTGTCCGCCCAACCGGGGCTGTCGGCCCGCGTCGACATCGACACCCGGTTCATCACGACGCCATCGGCCCTCAAGAAGCTGGTGATGGCGGCGGGCGCGCTGGCGGTCCTAATCGCCATCATCGCGTTGTCCGTGCTGGACCGCCACAGCCGCGGCGGCACGCTGGTCAACTGGCGATCCCCGATCGCCTGGCTGTCGCGCTACCGCCCGCGGGAGCAGCGGGCCAACTGGTGGCGGATCGGCTGGGCGACCTGGCTGAGCGACGCGGGTGTGATCGCGACGCTGCTGGTGTGGCATGTCATCGGTGCCACCTCGTCCGACGACGGCTACAACCTGACCATCGCGCGGGTGGCGCCGAAAGCCGGCTACGTGGCCAATTACTACCGGTACTTCGGGACCACCGAGGCGCCGTTCGACTGGTATCTATCGGTGCTGTCTAAATTGGCGTCGGTCAGCACCGCGGGCGTGTGGATGCGGCTGCCGGCCACGCTGGCCGGGATCGCCTGCTGGCTGGTCATCAGCCACTGGGGGCTGCGCCGGCTGGGACCCGGAAAGGGTGGCCTGGGATCCAACACGGTTGCGGTGCTCACCGGCGGTGTGGTGTTCGTGGCGGCGTGGCTGCCGTTCAACAACGGCCTGCGCCCTGAGCCGCTGATCGCCCTCGGCGTCATCGTCACCTGGATGCTGGTGGAGCGCGCGATCGCACTGCAGCGACTGGCTCCCGCCGCGGTGGCCATCGTGGTGGCGATGCTCACCGCGATGCTGGCGCCGCAGGGGTTGATCGCCGTCGCCGCCCTGCTGACCGGGGCCCGTGCCATCGCTGCGGTCATCCGGCGCCGGCGAGTGACCGACGGTTCACTGGCGCCGTTGGCCGTGTTGGCGGCCTCGCTGTCGCTGATCCTGGTGGTGGTGTTCCGCAGCCAGACGCTGGCGACGGTCGCCGAGTCGGCCCGCATCAAATACAAGGTCGGGCCGACGATCGCCTGGTACCAGGATTGGCTGCGCTACTACTTCCTGACCGTCGAGTCCAACCCCGACGGATCGATGGCGCGGCGATTCGCGGTCCTGGTGCTGCTGCTGTGCCTGTTCGGAATGCTGGTGGTGCTGCTGCGCCGCGGCCGGGTGCCGGGGCTGGCCAGCGGCCCGGCCTGGCGCCTGATCGGCACCACCGCGGTGGGCCTGCTGCTGCTGACGTTCACGCCGACGAAGTGGGCCGTGCAGTTCGGCGCGTTCGCCGGACTGGCCGGCGCGCTCGGCGCTGTCACCGCCTTCACCCTCGCCCGCATCGGTCTGCACAACCGCCGCAACCTCACGCTGTATGTGACGGCGCTGCTTTTCGTGCTTGCGTGGGCGACCTCGGGCATCAACGGCTGGTTCTACGTCGGCAACTACGGGGTGCCATGGTTCGACATCCAGCCCGTCGTCGCCAGCCATCCGGTCACGTCGATGTTCCTGGCGCTCTCGATCGCGACCGGACTGCTGGCTGCCTGGCAGCACTTCCGGATGGACTACGCCGGACACACCGAGGTCAAGGACAACCGGCGCAACCGCGTCCTGGCGTCCACTCCTCTGTTGGTGGTTGCGACGATCATGGTTCTCGGCGAAGTCGGCTCGCTGGCCAAGGGCGCCGCGTTCCGCTACCCGCTCTACACCACCGCCAAGGCGAACATGGCCGCTCTGGAGTCCGCGTTATCGCCAAGAAGCTGCGCGATGGCCGACGACGTGCTGACCGAACCCGACCCCAATCTTGGCCTGCTGCAACCGGTTGGAGGCCAGACCTTCGGGCCCGACGGCCCGCTCGGCGGCATCAATCCCGTCGGCTTCAAACCGGACGGGGTGGGTGATGACCTGAGGTCGTACCCGGTGGTGACCAAACCGGGGGTGGTGAATTCCGACGCATCACCTAACAAGCCCAACGCCGCGATGAGTGACTCCGCGGGCACCGCCGGCGGGAAAGGCCCGGTCGGAGTGAACGGGTCGAACGTGGCGCTACCGTTCGGCCTCGACCCGGCCCGCACCCCGCTGATGGGCAGCTACGGCGAGAATTCGCGGACGGCCACCGCTACCTCTTCCTGGTACCAGTTACCACCACGGACCGCCGACCGGCCGCTCGTCGTCGTATCGGCGTCCGGTGCGATCTGGTCGTACAAAGAGGACGGCACCTTCACCTACGGGCAGTCGCTGAAACTGCAGTGGGGTGTCGGCCGCCCCGACGGAACCACCCAGCCGCTCGCGGAGGTGCAGCCCATTGACAATGGGCCGGAGCCGGCGTGGCGCAATCTGCGGTTCCCGCTGACATGGGCACCGCCGGAGGCCAACGTGGCACGCATCGTCGCTTACGACCCGAACCTGAGTTCGGACCAGTGGTTCGCGTTCACACCTCCGCGGGTTCCGGTGCTGCAGACCCTGCAGCAACTAATCGGATCGCGGGAGCCGGTGCTGATGGACATCGCGACCGCGGCCAACTTCCCGTGCCAGCGGCCGTTCTCCGAACACCTCGGCGTTGCCGAGCTTCCGGCGTACCGCCTCCTGCCCGACCACAAACAGACGGCGTCGTCATCGAACGGTTGGGAGGCCAGCGAGACCGGCGGGCCGTTCCTGTTCACCCAGACGTTGTTACGGACCTCGACGATCTCGACCTACCTGCGCGGTGACTGGTATCGCGATTGGGGATCCGTCGAGCAGTACGTCCCGCTGGTGCCGAGTGATCTGGCGCCGAATGCCGTCATCGAACAGGGTGTGATGACGGTGAACGGCTGGAGCCGGCAAGGACCGATTCGGGCACTACCGTGAGCCTCATCAACCACGAAGAACAGGCAGCCACCGGCGGCCGCCGGACCCGCGACGACGTCCGGGTGACCCGCTGGGTCGCCACGATCGCCGGGCTGATCGGCTTCGTGCTGTCCGTCGCGACGCCGCTACTGCCCGTCGTGCAGACGACGGCGATGCTGAACTGGCCGCAGAACGGCCAGTTGAATAGCGTTACGGCGCCGCTCATTTCATTGAGCCCGGTCGACCTGACGGTCAGCGTGCCATGCGCCGTGGTCCGCGACCTGCCGGCCGACGGCGGCGTCGTGTTGAGCACGGCGCCCAAGAAGGGCAAGGACGCGGCGCTCAACGCGCTGTTCGTCGTCGTCAACGGCAAGCGCGTCGACGTCACCGATCGCAACGTGGTGATAGCCAGCGTGTCGCGCGAGCAGGCGGAGGGGGGCCCGGGTGCCCCCGGCTGTTCCAGCATAGAGATAACGTCCACGCGCGCTGGCACTTTCGCCACCTTCGTGGGGCTAACTGACCCGGCTGGCAAGCCGCAGTCCGGCGGTTTCTCCGATCCCAATCTGCGCCCGCAGATCGTCGGGGTGTTCACCGACCTGACCGGTCCCGCGCCGCCCGGATTGCGGTTCTCGGCGGCCATCGACACCCGGTTCTCCACCACCCCAACGACACTGAAGCTGCTGGCGATGGTCGGCGCCATCCTGGCCACCATCGTCTCGCTGGTCGCGCTGTGGCGGCTGGACCAGCTGGACGGCCGCCGCATGCACCGGCTGATCCCGACTCGCTGGAAAAAGTTCACCCTCGCCGACGCCACGGTGATCTTCGGCTTCGTGCTGTGGCACGTGATCGGGGCGAACTCCTCAGACGACGGCTACATCCTCGGCATGGCCCGGGTCGCCGACCATGCCGGCTACATGTCCAACTACTTCCGCTGGTTCGGCAGCCCGGAGGACCCGTTCGGTTGGTACTACAACTTGCTGGCGCTGATGACCCACGTCAGCGACGACAGTTTGTGGATGCGACTGCCCGACCTGATCGCCGGGCTGGTGTGCTGGCTGCTGCTGTCGCGTGAAGTGCTGCCCCGGTTGGGGCCCGCGGTGACATCGAGCAAGGCCGCGAACTGGACGGCGGGCTTGGTGCTGCTGACCGCGTGGATGCCGTTCGATAACGGTCTGCGTCCCGAACCCATCATCGCGCTCGGTTCGCTGATCACCTACGTGCTGATCGAGCGTTCGATGTGTGCGTCTCGGCTGACCCCGGCGGCACTGGCGGTGGTCACCGCGGCGTTCACCCTGGGCGTGCAACCCACCGGTCTGATCGCGGTGGCCGCCCTGGTCGCTGGTGGCCGTCCGATCCTGCGAATCCTGGTGCGACGGCATCGCGTGGTCGGCACCTGGCCGCTGGTGGCCCCGATACTGGCGGCTGGCACGGTCATCCTCACGGTCGTGTTTGCCGACCAGACGCTGTCAACGGTGTTGGAAGCCACCAGGATCCGCACCGCGATCGGGCCAAGCCAGGCGTGGTACACCGAGAACCTGCGCTACTACTACCTGATCCTGCCCACCGTCGACGGTTCGCTGTCGCGCCGGTTCGGCTTCTTGATCACCGCGCTCTGTTTGTTCACGGCGATGTTCATCATGTTGCGGCGCAAGCGAGTTCCGGGAGTGGCCCGCGGGCCGGCGTGGCGCCTGATGGGCGTCATCTTCGGCACCATGTTCTTCCTGATGTTCACTCCGACCAAGTGGGTCCACCACTTCGGGCTGTTCGCCGCGGTCGGCGCGGCGATGGCCGCCCTGACCACGGTGCTGGTTTCGCATGAAGTGCTGCGCTGGTCGCGCAACCGGATGGCGTTCCTGGCGGCGGTGCTGTTCGTGTTGGCGCTGTGCTTCGCCACCACCAACGGCTGGTGGTACGTCTCCAGCTATGGCGTGCCGTTCAACAGCGTCATGCCGAGGCTCTCCGGAATCAGCATCAGCGCAGTCATTTTCGCTTTGTTCGTGATCACCGCGCTGTACGCGGCCTACCTGCACTTGGCATCGAGAAACCACGGCGAAGGACGGCTGGCGCGGGCGCTCACGGCGGCGCCCATCCCTCTGGCGGCCGGCTTCATGGCGTTGGTGTTCGTGGCGTCGATGGCGGCCGGCATCGTTCGTCAGTACCCGACTTATTCCAATGCCTGGGACAACCTGCGGGAGTTCAGCGGAGGCTGCGGGTTGGCCGACGACGTGCTCGTCGAGCCGGACAGCAACGCCGGCTTTATGGCGCCCCTGCCCGACAATTTCGGCCCGTTGGGACCACTGGGCGGTGTCAACCCAACAGGATTCGCTCCCAGCGGTGTACCGGAACGCACTCTGGCCGAAGCCATCCGGGAGACGTCGGTGCCGCAGCCCGGTACCGACTACGACTGGGATGCGCCGACGAAGCTGAAGACCCCGGGTGTCAACGGATCGACGGCGCCGTTGCCCTACGGCCTTGACCCGCAACGGGTTCCGCTTGCCGGTAGCTACACCACCGGTGCGCAACAGCAAAGCAGACTCACCTCGGCGTGGTACCAGCTACCCAAACCCGACGCCGGGCATCCCCTGGTGGTGGTAACCGCGGCGGGCACGATCGCCGGCAATAGCGTGCTGCACGGGCACACCGCTGGACAGAACGTCGTGCTGGAATACGGCAGGCCCGGCCCCGGTGGCGAGCTGGTGCCGGCCGGAAGGTTAGTGCCCTACGACCTCTACGGGGAGCAGCCGAAGGTGTGGCGGAATCTGCGCTTCGCGCGCTCCCAGATGCCCGCCGACTCGACCGCGGTGCGGGTCGTGGCCGAGGACCTGTCCCTGACACCGGAGGACTGGATCGCGGTGACCCCGCCGCGGGTACCGGAGCTGCGCTCGTTGCAGGAGTACGTCGGCTCGACGCAGCCGGTGCTGATGGACTGGGCGGTCGGTTTGGCCTTCCCCTGCCAGCAACCGATGCTGCACGTCAACGGCGTTACCGAGATTCCAAAGTTCCGCATCACCCCGGACTACAACGCCAAGAAGCAGGACACTGACACCTGGCAGGACGGCGTCAACGGCGGCCTCCTGGGCATCACCGACCTGTTGCTGCGGGCCCACGTGATGTCGACCTACCTGTCCCGTGACTGGGGCCGCGACTGGGGATCACTGCGCCAGTTCGACACGATCGCGGATGCCCATCCCGCCCGACTCGACCTGGGCACCGCGACCCGCACCGGCTGGTGGTCGCCCGGACAAATCCGGATCAAGCCCTAAAAGCCCGCGCGAAAACGCTTGTATTGCAACGGAATTTTATCGATTCGTGCAATCGTAATTAGTCAACAGTCGAATAACCGCCATTTATTTACGTTCGAGTAATTATTTGCAATCGGTTTAATTTCGCAAGAAAGGTCAATATCTACTTCGCTGTGATGCAGCTAACACAGGGGAGGAAGAGTGACTCGATGCACACATGGAGGCGCCTAGCCGCATGCGGGGCGGCGTGTGGCACCGTGGCGACAGCGGGGATCGCCATTGCCGGGGCCGAAGCCGGGACAATCGTCGTTTTGGATAGCAAGCTCCGACGTTGCGATTTCAGCCTGGTGAGCACAGTGCCCATGGTGCCGCGGTCGGCGCTGGGCACCGGTTCGGTCCTGATCCACACCGCCGGGGGGAAAGCGGTCGCGGAGGTGCATCTGTCGGATGCCCCCGAGCCGGGAACCCACTTCGACGTCGGCCTGATTCAGGAACCTCGGCCGGCGTCGGCTAACTGTGGCCCCGGGACTCCGGGCACCGCATTTAGCGGCTTTGACACCGACGGGGCCGGCGGCGGAACAGTGACCGTTTCGGACACCATTCAACAAGGCACGACGGGCGTCTGGGTAATTGTCGAGCGCCCAAACCCAAACTCGCAAAACCCGGCCGAGTACTACACTTCCGAGTTTGTCGCGCCGGTATAAGACCTTCCGGTCGGTGCCGCGTCTTCACCCGGCGTCCCGGCTGTAATACCGTCGCGGCATGAGCGACTACGACTTCGAGGCCGTGGACCGGCTGCCCTTCTCCACCCCGGAAAAGTCGCAGCGCTACCAGACGGACAATTACCGCGGCGCCGTCGGTCTGAACTGGTACCGCGCCGACCCCACGCTGCAGTTCACCATGGCCTACTACCTGCAGCCCGACGAATTGGCCGTCGTAGAGCCGCATTTGACGAGCATCGGCGAGCTGATGGGTGGTCCCGTGGCACGCTGGGCCGAGGAGACGGACCACAACCCACCCCGGCTCGAGCGCTACGACCGGTGGGGACACGACGTCAGCCAGGTCGTCATGCCGGAATCGTTCACGCAGTCCAAGCGCGCGGTCCTGGATGCCCAGCAGGCATTGCGCACCGCGGCGCGCGGCGCCCAGGTGAGCTCCGGTCTGGCGTTGTTCGCGTCCAATTATCTGCTCAACCAGGCCGACATCGGGATGGGCTGCGCGCTGGGCACCGGCGGCGGCATGGTCCAGTCGCTGGTGTCCGCCTATGCGCCGGCCGATGTGGCCGAGCATGTGCTGGCCAAGTTCGCCTCCGGCGAGTGGGCGGGCGAGACGGCGCAGCTGCTGACCGAACGTACCGGCGGCTCCGACCTCGGGGCGCTCGAGACGACGGCTCGACGCGCGGGCGGCGAAAACGGAGACGCGTGGCTGCTCAACGGCTTCAAGTGGTTTGCGTCCAATTGCGCCGGGGAGGCCTTCGTGGTGATGGCCAAACCCGAGGGTGCTCCCGACTCCACCCGCGGCATCGCCAACTTCCTGGTGCTGCGCACCCGCCGCGATGGTTCACG
>DASYJS010000219.1:0-16434 GCA_035996225.1 Mycobacterium sp.
TCGAGGTGCGGCGTCACGACCACCCGCGCCCGCGACAGCCGGCACGCGTCCACCAGCGAGGCGTGCGAATGCGCGTCGGAAACCAGCAGCGAACCCGGGCCCGAGAGGCCGACCACGGCGCCGAGGTTGGCCGTGTATCCCGAGGAGAAGAGCAATCCCGCGGCCGCTCCGACGAAGTCGGCGAGGTCGGCCTCGAACTGCTGGTGCAGTTCGGTGTCGCCGGTGACCAGGCGCGAGCCGGTGGCACCGGCACCCCAGACCCGCAGCGCCGCGACGCCGCCTTCGATCACATCGGGATGCTGGGACAGACCGAGATAGTCGTTGGACGCCAGATCAAGCTCGGTGGCGACCGCTGGGCGCGGCCGCAACGAGCGTCGCAGCCCGGCCTGCCGGCGCTGCTGTTCCACCGCGTCCAGCCAGGCCAGCGGAGAAACCTCGATCGGTGCCTTCATCGCCTTAGAGACTACGAGAGCCGGTGAGCCGGCTGACCTCGACCATCGCCGAGGTGATCTGCGCGATCTCGGCGGGCCCGCAGATGTAGGGCGGCATCGCGTAGACCAAGTTGCGGAACGGGCGCAGCCAGATGCCGTGGTCCAGCGCCGCCGGGGTGGCAACGGCCAAGTCGACCGGCCCGTCGCATTCGATGACGCCGATGCCACCGCACACCCGCACGTCGGCCACACCCGGCACGGCCCGAGCCGGTTCCAGTCCAGCGATCAAGCCCGCGGAGATCTCAGCGACCCGCGACCGCCAATCCTGGCCCAACAGCACCTCGACGCTGGCCACCGACACCGCGCAGGCCAGCGGGTTGGCCATGAACGTGGGGCCGTGCATCAGCGCGCCGGCCTCCCCTGCGCTGATGGTGTGCGCGATCTCGGTGGTGCACAACGTCGCGGCCAGGCTGAGGTATCCGCCGGTCAGCGCCTTGCCGACGCACATGATGTCCGGACTCACGCCGGCGTGGTCGGCGGCGAACAACTCGCCGGTGCGGCCGAACCCGGTGGCGATCTCGTCGAAAATCAGCAACACCTCGTGCCGTCGGCAGATGTCTCGCAGGTCGCTCAGATAGCGGGGATCGTGGAAGCGCATGCCGCCGGCGCCCTGCACGACGGGCTCGACGACCACCGCCGCCAGCTCGGTCGCGTGCCGGGCGAGTTGCTCCTCGAACGCCGCGCTGTAGCCGGCGTCGTAGTCGCGGGGCACCTGCGGGGCGAACACCTGGGCGGCCAGGATGTCGGTCCACAGCGAATGCATGCCGCCGTCGGGATCGCAGACGCTCATCGGCGTGAAGGTGTCGCCGTGGTAGCCGCCCCGCCAGGTCATCAGCCGGTGCTTGCCGGGCTGGTCGCGGCTGCGCCAGTACTGCAGCGCCATCTTGACCGCGACCTCCACCGACACCGACCCGGAATCACTGAAGAACACCGTCTCCAAACCCGCCGGGGTGATCTCCACCAGCAGCTGCGCCAGCCGGGCCGCCGGCTCGTGGGTCAGCCCGCCGAACATGACGTGGTTCATCGCCCCCAGCTGGGTGGTCAGCGCCGCGTCCAGCACCGGGTGACCGTGACCGTGGATCGCGGTCCACCAGGAACTCATCGCATCCAGCACCTCGACCGGCTTACCGTCTCTGACCAGCGTCAACCACGCGCCACGGGCACCGACGGCCACCACGGGCGCGACCGCTTCGCTGCCGATGGTGCTGTAGGGATGCCACAGATGCGCGGCGTCGATCGCGCTGATGTCCTCGGGCGTCAACCCGGATCTCGCCGCAGGCATAGAGACCGAGCGTAAAGCAGCCGGCTCGCACAAAACCCGACCATCGGGGAGCATCTATCGGCATGGCGTTGCCGTACCCGTTCGACGACCCGCACCGCGGCGACCGCGCCGACTCCCCGCCGGCACCCCAAAAGCCCGACGACTCGGACGAATTCCGGCCGGTCCCCTACGGCAACGACTCTGAGAAACAGAAGCCACACGTCATCCGCCTTCGAGTGGCCCCCTGGGACCTGATCGCCACGATCACGCTGTTGGTACTGCTCGTCATCCTGGCCACGGCAACGACGTGGCCAACGAGGCTCTACGGCTTCCTCGGGGAGGTGTGCTCGGACGAGACGTGTGGATTGGTGCCGCTCGGGGTCGACATGTATATCTACCCGGTGGTCTGGGGCGGAATCGGCGCGGCGGTTGCCGCGGCGGGGATCGGTCCGTTCGTTTCCCTGCTGAAGGGCTGGTACATGTCCTTCTGGCCGGTGTTGGCCCTCGCCATCATCATGGTGAGCTCGGTGGTCGGCGACTCGCTGACGATGTTCAGCACGCGTTATTGGCACTGATTCGCCCGCGGGCGTTCGCCCCGCAAACATTGCGACCGCGCACCGGTGTGAGACCGAAATCACAACTGCCGATAAAGATTTGGGCTCGGCAGTCACCATCCGGTCACGGTCCGACACCAAATCCTTCGTAGGCCTCACCAGCTATTTTCCGGGTCCAACTTCTGTTGTAAAAGTGTCTGTAGTGACTGGTGTGACTCAACGGGTTGACCGACTGATTCACGTTCCCGCAAGGAGGCGGCGTTCGACCCCGGCGTTGGGGCCGAACGCCAGTCATGGAACGACGGCCGACGCGCTTACCGCGCCGAAGCCATAACCCGACAGGGTTCAGGAAGGTTGGAAACTCCAATGAAGCGCATGTATTCGTTTGCCATCGGCCTCGCCATCCTGGCGACCCCGGTGGCAGCCCCGGCCATCGCCGCCGCCGACCCCGGCGCCCGGACAATGGACTACCAGCAGGCCGCCGACACCGTCGTCACGCGCGGCCTTTCGCAGCGCGGCGTGCCGTTCTCCTGGGCCGGCGGCGGTATCAACGGCCCGACACGCGGCACCGGCACCGGCATCAACACCGTCGGCTACGACGCCTCGGGCCTGATGCAGTACGCCTACGCCGGCGCCGGGATCAAGCTGCCGCGTTCGTCCGGCGCGATCTACCGGGTCGGCCAGAAGGTGCTGCCGCAGCAAGCACAGAAGGGTGACCTGATCTTCTACGGTCCCGAAGGCACGCAAAGCGTCGCGATGTACCTCGGGAACAACCAGATGCTGGAGGTGGGCGACGTCGTCCAGGTCTCGCCGGTGCGCGGCAACGGGATGACGCCGTACCTGGTCCGGGTTATCGGCGCCCAGGTCCCTTTGCAACAGGCGCCGTTGCAGCAGGTCCCGGGGCAGACACCCACGCAGCAAGCCCCGTTGCAGCAGACGCCATTGCAGCAGGCACCAACCCCGCAAGCGCCGCTGCAGCAACCGCCGACGCAACAGGCCCCGGCGCAGCTGCCCACGCAGCAAGCCCCGCTGCGGCAACTGCCGACCCAGCAAGCCCCGTTGCAGCAAGTGCCGACCCAGCAAGCGCCATTGCAGCAGCTGACGCCGGCGCAGCCGGCTCCGGCGCCACAGCTGCCGAACATTCAGACGTTCTTGCAGCCGGCTCCGACGGGCACCACGCGATAGGTTCGCGGCGTTTCGAACACCGCCACTTGCTCCGCTGAGCAGCATCGCCGAGAGGCGAGCGTTCAGGAGCGGGTGGCGGTTTTCGGTAAATTAACGGTGATCATGCCGACGTCACCGCCTCCAGTGCCGGCCGCCACGGCGAACCCGGGCGCTACCGGGGCGCGTTCGACGGGGTCCCCGGGGTTTTATCGCCACGATCTCGACGGCTTGCGCGGCATCGCGATCGCCCTGGTCGCCGTGTTCCACATCTGGTTCGGCCGGGTCTCCGGCGGCGTGGACGTCTTCCTGGCCCTGTCCGGGTTCTTCTTCGGCGGCAAGGTCCTGCGCGCCGCGCTCAACCCGGCAGTCTCGCTGTCGCCCATTGCGGAAGTGATCCGGTTGATCCGCCGACTGGTTCCGGCTCTGGTCGTGGTCCTGGCCGCGTGTGCAGTGCTCACGATCCTGGTGCAACCGCAAACCCGCTGGGAAACGTTCGCCGACCAGAGCCTGGCCAGCCTCGGCTACTACCAGAACTGGGAGCTGGCGAACACCGCGTCGGACTACCTGCGGGCCGGCGAAGCTGTCAGCCCGTTGCAGCACATCTGGTCCATGTCGGTGCAGGGACAGTTCTTCGTCGCGTTCCTGCTGCTCGTTGCCGGCTGCGCGGTCCTGTTCCGGGGCCTGCTCAAGGCCCATCTGCGCACGATGTTCGTGGCGCTGCTGAGCGCCTTGACGGTGGCCTCGTTCGTCTACGCGATCTTCGCTCAGCTGGACGACCAGTCGATCGCCTACTACGACAGCTTCGCGCGAGCGTGGGAGCTGCTGCTGGGCGCGCTCCTCGGCGCGGTGGTGGCGCACATCCGGTGGCCGATGTGGCTGCGCACCGCCGTCGCCACCGCCGCACTGGCGGCAGTCGTGTCGTGCGGGGCGCTGATCGACGGCGTCAACGAATTCCCCGGCCCGTGGGCCCTGGTACCGGTCGGGGCGACCATGCTGATGATCCTCGCCGGGGCCAACCTGCACGGCGATCCTCACGCCAGCGGCCGGATGCCGCTGCCCAATCGGCTACTGGCGACCCGACCCCTGGTGGAACTGGGCGCAATCGCGTATTCGCTGTACCTGTGGCACTGGCCGCTGCTCATCTTCTGGCTGTCCTACACCGGCCACAAACACGCCAACTTTGTCGAAGGCACGGCGGTGCTGCTGGTCTCCGGGGTGCTCGCGTACCTGACCACCCAGCTCGTCGAGGACCCCCTGCGCTACCGGGCACCGCAGGGATCCGCACCGGCACTGACCGCCCCGGCGACGCCCTGGTGGTCGGGATTGCGCCGGCCGACGATGGCGTTGGGTTCGGCGGTGATGCTGCTGGGCGTCACGCTGACCGCAACCTCGTTCACCTGGCGTCAGCACGTGACGGTCTTGCGGGCCGCGGGCAACGAACTCAGCGTGCTCAACCCGCAGGACTACCCCGGCGCCCGCGCCCTGACCGAACACGTGCGGGTGCCGACGCTACCGATGCGGCCCAGCGTCCTGGAGGTCAAGAACGACGTGCCGGCCACCACCCGGGACGGCTGCATCAGCGACTTCGTCAACCCGGCAGTGGTCAACTGCCTCTACGGCGACCTCGCCGCCACTCGGACCATCGCACTGGCCGGCGGGTCGCACGCCGAACACTGGCTGCCGGCGCTGGATCTGCTCGGCCACGCGCACCACTTCAAAGTTGTGACATATCTCAAAATGGGCTGCCCGTTGTCCACCGAACAAGTCCCGCTGGTCATGGGCAACAACGCGCCCTACCCGCAGTGCCGCGAATGGGTGCAACGAACGATGGACAAGCTGGTGTCCGACCGTCCCGATTTCGTGTTCACCACCGCGACCCGGCCGTGGAATATCAAGACCGGTGATGTGATGCCCGCCACCTACATCGGGATCTGGCAGACGTTGTCCGACAACAATATTCCGATCCTCGGCATGCGCGACACCCCCTGGCTGGTCAAGAACGGCCAGCCGTTCGATCCCGCGGACTGTCTGGCCAAGAAGGGCGGCAACGCTGCGTCGTGCGCGGTCAAACGCTCCGACGTGCTCTCCGATCACAACCAGACCCTCGACTTCGTCGAGCAGTTCCCGCTGCTCAAGGTGCTCGATATGTCAGATGCCATATGCCGTACCGACGTCTGTCGTCCGGTCGAAGGAAATGTGCTGATCTACCACGGCGCTCATCACCTGACCCCCACCTATATGCGGAGCATGGCCCATGAGCTCGGCCGCCAGATCGCGGCTGCCACTGGCTGGTGGTAGCCCGGACAGGACACTGCGCCGCGGATAAGGTCGGGAGGTGCCGTCAACCAACCCGGCTTCCGATCCGGCCGCAGCTTCGGGTGCTGTACCACCGGATATCGTCGAGGCCACGCCCACACTGCCCACCGTTTGGCCAGGAGACGCTTATCCCCTCGGGGCCACCTATGACGGCGCGGGCACTAATTTTTCGCTGTTTTCCGAGATCGCCGAAAAGGTCGACTTGTGCCTGATCGACGAACGCGGCAGTGAATCGCGGATCCCCCTCGACGAAGTCGACGGCTATGTCTGGCACGCCTACCTGCCGAACATCACGCCGGGTCAGCGTTACGGATATCGGGTGCACGGGCCCTTCGATCCCGCGGCCGGCCACCGGTGCGACCCAAGCAAGCTATTGCTTGACCCGTACGGGAAGGCGTTCGACGGCGATTTCACCTGGGGCCAGGCGTTGTTCTCCTATGACTTGACCGCCATCGACCCGAACGGCGACACCGCGATCACCGGCACTCCCCCAAGGATCGACTCACTGGGCCACACGATGACCAGCGTGGTGATCAACCCATTCTTCGACTGGGCCTTCGACCGCGCGCCACTGACGCCCTACCACGAGACGGTGATTTACGAGGCACACGTCAAGGGCCTGACGCAAACCCATCCCGGCATCCCCGAGGCGCAGCGGGGCACCTATGCCGCGCTGGCCCACCCGGTGATCATCGATCACCTCAAGTCCCTCAACGTCACCGCGCTGGAACTCATGCCGGTACACCAGTTCATGCACGACGAACGGCTACTCGACCTCGGGCTGCGAAACTACTGGGGTTACAACACATTCGGGTTCTTCGCTCCGCATTACCAATACGCTTCCAACCGGCAGGCGGGCGGCGCGGCCGCCGAATTCAAGACGATGGTGCGCAGCCTGCACGAAGCCGGCATCGAGGTCATCCTCGACGTGGTCTACAACCACACCGCCGAGGGCAACCACCTGGGACCGACCATCAATTTCCGTGGCATCGACAACAGCGCCTACTACCGGCTTGTCGACGAGGACCTGCGGTTGTACAAGGACTACACCGGCACCGGCAACAGCCTCAACCCCCGCCACCCGCACGTCCTGCAGCTGATCATGGACTCGCTGCGCTACTGGGTCACCGAAATGCACGTCGACGGATTCCGCTTCGACCTGGCCGCGACGCTGGCCCGCGAGCTGCACGACGTAGACCGATTGAGCGCGTTCTTCGATCTGGTGCAACAGGATCCGATCGTCAGCCAGGTCAAATTGATCGCCGAGCCGTGGGATGTCGGTGAGGGCGGTTACCAGGTCGGCAATTTCCCGGGTTTGTGGACCGAGTGGAACGGGAAGTACCGCGATACTGTGCGTGACTACTGGCGGGGTGAGCCCGCAACCCTGGGCGAGTTCGCTTCCCGGCTGACCGGGTCGTCGGACCTGTATGCGGCGAGCAGCCGGCGGCCCAGCGCCAGCATCAACTTCGTCACCGCGCACGACGGGTTCACCCTCAACGACTTGGTCTCCTACAACGAGAAGCACAACGAGGCCAACGGTGAGGACAACCGCGACGGGGAAAGCCATAACCGGTCGTGGAACTGTGGTGTCGAGGGTCCCACCGACGACCCCGAGATCGCCGAGCTGCGCTGCCGACAGATCCGCAACTTCTGGGCCACCCTGATGGTCAGCCAGGGCACGCCGATGATCGCGCACGGCGACGAGCTCGGGCGCACCCAGCGGGGCAACAACAACGCTTATTGCCAAGACTCCGAATTGTCTTGGATCGACTGGTCTTTGGTGGAAAAGAACGCCGATTTGTTGGCCTTCGCCCGCAAGGCGACCAAACTGCGCAAAAAACATCCGGTGTTTCGCCGGCGCAGATTCTTTGACGGCGAGCCGATCCGCAGCGGCGACGAAGTCCGCGACATCGCCTGGCTGACGGCGACCGGCCAGGAGATGACACACGACGACTGGAACATGGGCTTCGACAAGTGTGTCGCGGTGTTTCTCAACGGTGAGGCCATCACCGCACCCGACGCCCGGGGAGAACGGGTGGTCGACGATTCATTCCTGTTGTGCTTCAACGCCCATAGCCGCAACGTGGAGTTCGTCACACCGCACGATGATTACGCGCAAGAGTGGACCGTGGAGCTGGACACCAATCATCCCACCGGCAATGCCGAGCTGGTTGTGGTGGCCGAAGAAAAAATCACCGTGCCGGGACGCTCGGTGCTGATCCTGCGGAAGACCGCCTGACATATGGCATTTCCGGTGCTGTCCACCTATCGGTTGCAGCTGCGCGGTCCCTCCAGCGGGAGTGCCTTCACCTTCGCCGACGCCGAAAATCTGCTGGATTACCTCGACGCGCTCGGGGTATCGCATGTCTACCTGTCCCCCATCCTGACCGCGGTGACCGGGTCGGCCCACGGATACGACGTCACCGATCCAACGACGGTGTCGCCGGAGCTTGGCGGGGCCGCAGGCCTGGCCCGGCTGTCGGCGGCGGCCCGGGCACGCGGCATCGGGCTGATCGTCGACATCGTGCCCAACCACGTCGGGGTGGATCAGCCCACCCAGAACCCGTGGTGGTGGGACGTGTTACGACACGGCCGATCATCTTCCTATGCAACCTTTTTCGACATCGACTGGGACCTGGACGAGCAGGGGCGGATCGTGCTGCCGGTGTTGGGTTCCGACGATGACGTCGCCGACCTGAAGGTGGATGAAGACCAGCTGCGGTTGGGCGACCTGGTGCTGCCGATTGCCCCCGGCACCGGCGACGGCACCGGGCCACAGGTGCACGAACGTCAGCACTACCGGTTGGTGGGCTGGCGCAGCGGACTCGTCGGATATCGGCGTTTCTTCTCGATCACCTCGCTGGCCGGGCTGCGCCAGGACGATCGCGCGGTGTTCGACACCAACCACGCGGAAATCGCCCGTTGGTTCCGCGAGGGACTTGTCGACGGTGTGCGCATCGACCACCCCGACGGATTGTCCGACCCCAGCGGGTATTTGGCCTGGCTGCGCGAGCTGCTTGGCCCCACGGCCTGGATCGTGATCGAGAAGATCCTGGCCGTCGACGAGGCACTGGAGCCCACGTTGCCGATCGAGGGCACCACCGGCTACGACGTGCTTCGGGAACTGGGCGGAGTGTTCGTCGACCCGGCCGGGGCGCCGACCCTGACCGAGCTCGTCGAGTCCGCGGGTGTCGACTATCACGCCATCCCGCAGCTGTTGGCAGACCTCAAGATTCAGGTGGCCACCGAGACGCTCGCCAGCGAGCTGGCCAGGCTGCGGCGAGCCATCGCGTCGGCCGCAGGGGCCGACCATCCACTGCTGCCCGAGGCGGTGGCCGCACTACTCAGCCACATCGACGTCTACCGCAGCGACTACCGCGGGCTGGCCGCGATCCTGCCGAGTGCGCTCGCCGAAACCCAGGCCGCACGACCGGAACTGGGGCCGGCGCTGCAGGTGCTCGCCGCGGCGCTGGCGCACGGCGGCGAGCCCGCCTCGCGCCTGCAACAACTGTGCGGCGCGGTGACGGCCAAGGCCGTGGAGGACTGCTTGTTCTACCGCGACGCCCGGCTCGTCTCGCTCAATGAGGTGGGCGGCGAACCGCACCGGTTTGGCGTCGGAGCCGCGGAGTTTCACCACAGCGCCGCCACCCGCGCCCGGCTGTGGCCGCAGGCGATGACCACGCTGTCCACCCACGACACCAAACGTGGCGAGGATGTGCGCGCCCGCATCGGCGTGCTGTCCCAGGTGCCATCGCTGTGGACGGAGTTCGTCGCCCGCTGGGAACTCGAGGCGCCTTCCCCCGATGCCGCCACCGGACAGTTCTTGTGGCAGAACATCTTCGGCGTGTGGCCGCTGAGCGGCGAGGTCACCGACCAATTGCGCGACCGGCTGCACGCGTACGCCGAGAAGGCAATCCGGGAAGCGGCGCTGCATACCTCGTGGAACGACCCGGACACCGCGTTCGAGGACGCGATCCATGGCTGGCTGGACACCGTGTTGGGCGGCCCGGTGGCTGGCCAGCTGACCGAGCTTGTCGCGCAACTCAACCCGCACGCCGCCAGTGACGCGCTGGGCCAGAAGCTGCTCGCGCTGACCGTGCCCGGCATCCCCGACGTCTACCAGGGCACCGAGCTCTGGGATGACAGCCTGGTCGACCCGGACAACCGTCGGCCCGTCGACTATGCCGCTCGGCGGGCCGCGCTCACCGAGTTGCACCACCCGAAGCTCCGCGTGATCGCCACGGCACTGCGACTGCGGCGCTCCCGTCCGGACAGCTTCCTGCGCGCCGACCACGTTCCGGTACTGGCCAATGGAGACGCCAGCGATCATGTCGTGGCGTTCCGGCGCGGCGACGACGTTCTGGTCGCGGTCACCCGCTGGACGGTGCGGCTGGCCGAAACGGGTTGGGGCAACACCGTGCTGCCGCTACCCGAGGGCTCCTGGACCGACACGCTCACCGGCGCGATGGCGAACGGGCCGACGTCGACCGCCGAATTGTTCGCCGACCTGCCCGTCGTGCTACTGGAGCGCAACAATGGCTGAATTCCGGGTCTGGGCCCCCAAACCCACGCTGGTACGCCTCGATGTCGACGGCACGGTGCACGCGATGACGCGCTCCGACGACGGCTGGTGGCACGCGAATGTCGATGCACCGGCGGGCGCCCGCTACGGGTACCTGCTCGACGACGACCCCACCGTGCTGCCCGACCCGCGATCATCCCGTCAACCCGATGGGGTGCACGCTCGCTCACAGTTGTGGGACCCGAGCCACGGCTGGACCGACGGCGATTGGGCCGGCCGGTCGGTCGAAGGCGCGGTGATCTACGAGCTGCACGTCGGAACCTTCACGGGCGAGGGGACCTTCGACGCCGCGATCGAAAAGCTGGACTATCTGGTCGATCTCGGGATCGACTTCGTCGAGCTGATGCCGGTCAACTCCTTCGCCGGAACCCACGGCTGGGGATACGACGGCGTGCTGTGGTACAGCGTGCACGAACCCTACGGCGGCCCGGACGGCCTGGTCCGGTTCGTCGACGCCTGCCACGCGCGTGGTTTGGGCGTATTGATCGACGCGGTGTTCAACCACTTCGGCCCATCGGGAAATTACCTGCCGCGGTTCGGTCCGTACCTGTCGTCGGGGAGCAACCCGTGGGGCGAAGGCGTCAACATCGCCGACGCCGACTCCGACGAGGTGCGCCGGTACATCATCGGGTGCGTGCTGCGCTGGATGCGCGACTTCCATGCCGACGGCCTGCGACTGGACGCGGTGCATGCGCTGGTGGACACCACCGCCGTCCACATTCTCGAAGAGATGGCCACCGAAACCGATTGGCTGGCACAACAAGTGGGCCGACCGCTGTCGCTGGTCGCCGAAAGCGACCTCAACGACCCGCGGCTGATCACCCCGCGTGATCACTATGGCCACGGGATTACCGCACAATGGGATGACGACATTCATCACGCCATCCACACCGCGGTGTCCGGCGAGCGCCAGGGCTATTACGCGGACTTCGGATCACTGGCCACGCTGGGCGAGACTCTGCGCCGCGGCTTCTTTCACGCCGGCACCTATTCGACGTTCCGCCGGCGCCGGCATGGGCGCCCGCTGGACATCAAAGCCATCCCGGCCGGCCGGTTAGTCGCCTATACCTGCACGCACGACCAGGTCGGCAACCGCGCTCTCGGGGACCGGCCATCGCAGCACCTGACCCGCGGCCAGCTGGCGATCAAGGCCGCCCTGGTCCTCGGGTCGCCGTACACCGCAATGCTTTTCATGGGCGAGGAGTGGGGAGCCTCGACGCCGTTCCAGTTCTTCAGCTCTCATCCCGAACCGGAGCTGGCCCGGGCCACCGCCCAAGGGCGCAAAGCCGAGTTCGCCGAACACGGCTGGGATGCCGACGACATCCCCGACCCGCAGGACCCGCAGACGTTTGTGCGCTCCAAGCTGAACTGGGGCGAGGTCGATTCCGCAGAACATGACCGGCTGCTGCGTTTCTATCGGGACCTGATCGCCTTGCGGCGCAACGAACCCGACCTGGCCGACCCCTGGCTGGAGCACCTCGCCGTCGACTACGACGAGGAACTACGCTGGATCGCCCTGTGCCGTGGACAGTTACGCATCGTGTGCAACCTCGGCGCCGAACCGGTGGCGGTACCGGTCGCGGGCGATGTCGTCCTCGCGTGGGGAGAGCCGACCCACAGCGGTGACAGCACAGTGCTGGAAGGCCATTCGGTCGCGATCCTGCGCCATGGGTGAACCCAGCCGATAAAATCGGCGAATGGCCGAGCAACCCGCCGGAGATTTCGTGCCGGCAGCTCCGCAGTTGTGGACCTACGACGCCCTGAGCTTTCTGCTGACAGGAACTCGGCGATGGCGCCCGGCACTGCTGGCGCAACTCTCCCCCGCGCCCGGCGACGTGATCGCGGACGTCGGCTGCGGCACGGGCACGCAGCTGCGGCTGGTCGCACGCGCGTGCCCGTCGGCGACCCTGATCGGGATAGACCCGGATGCGGCGATTCGCGAGCGGGCCCGGGCCAAGCTTGACGGGTTGACACCGCCGGTAGAGCTGCTGGCCGGATACGCGCGCGACACCGCGGACCTGTTGGCAGGACGCGGCGTCACGAAGGTGTTGTCGTCACTGGTTTTTCATCAGGTGCCGCTCGAGGAGAAGCGCGCGGGCCTGGCCGCGATCCGCGAAACACTGCGAGCCGGTGGCAGCTTGCATGTCGCCGACTACGGACTGCAGCGCACCGCGAAGATGCGCAAGCGGTTTCGGCTCGTTCAGAAGGGTGACGGGTTCGACAACACCGAACCCAACGCCCAAGGCGTACTGCCGGAACTCATGGCCGATGTGGGTTTCGATCACGTCGAGGAAACCCACGTGTTCGAGACGGTCAGCGGATCGATGTCGATCTACCGCGCCTCGCTCCGCTAGCGCACCATCACCGCTACGCCCGGATGACCTCGACGCTGCAACAGAGCAGAACATGGTCCAAAAGGTCCAAATCCCGCCCGATCTCATCGGCGGCGACGTCGACCAGGGGTACGCCACGGTCACCGACTACTGACCGGAGTTCGCGCAGGCCGGCAAAGAGTCTCGTCACTCCTCGACTGGGTGATCAGGTTGCCGACATGCCGCCGTCTACATCGAACACCGCGCCAGAGATGTAGGACGCTTCGGGGGACGAAATGAACACGATGGCGTTGGCAAGCTCCTCGGGATTTCCTCTTCGAAGCAACGGCACGGTCGCTACCAGCGCATCATTGACTTCCGCGGAGCCGGTGAAGCGATCGAGCATTGCGGTATTCGTAATGCCCGGCGCAACTGCATTCACCCGAATACCTGAATTTCCTTGCTCGAGCGCGACTGTCTTGGTCAGCCCCTCCACCGCAAACTTGCTGCTGACATACGCCGTTGCGCCGGCCGCCGCCTTGTGCCCGTAGGTCGAGCCGATGTTGACGATGCTGCCGCTGTCTTGGGCCGCCATCGCGCGCAGTTCGTGCTTCATGCTCAGGAATACGCCGACGACGTTCGTGTCATGGACGGCCTTGAAATTTTCGACGGTGGCGTCTTGGATGGGGCCGAGATCGCCCTCGAGGCCGGCGTTGTTCACGGCAGCATCGAGACGGCCGAATCTCGCGACCGCTTCGTCGACGAGGTTGCGGACGTCGTCTTCCTTCGTCACGTCGGCCCGAACGAACTCTGCCTCGGCGCCAAGCGCTCGCAGCTCCGCGACAAGGGCCTGGCCTTTGTCGTCGTGGCGCCCGGACACGACGACCTTGGCGCCTTTGTTCGCGAAGGCCACGGCGGTGGCGTGGCCGATGCCGGTGAGGGCGCCGGTAATGAGAACAACCTGTTGAGTCATCTTTTCCTCCGCGGCTTCGCGGCTTCGCGGTCCGAGCGGTTGATCGAGGCGTGCGATGCTCGCATGATATGAAACTAGACGCTAATCACCTGACTGAAAAGAACTTTTGAAGCTGGGGACATATCTCGGAGGCATGATCATCGATGGAGTTACGACATCTCCGATATTTCATTGCGGTCGCCGAGACGGGCAGCCTCACGGAGGCCGCGCAGCGACGGCTACACACTTCCCAGCCGTCACTGAGCCGGCAGATCCGCGATCTCGAAAACCAGGTTGGCGTCGATCTGCTGAACCGCAGCGTCCGCGGCGTGGAACTAACCGACGCGGGAAAGGCATTCCTGCATCACGCCCGACTCACGCTGATGCAGGTCGATGCAACCGTCGAAGCAGCGCGCAAAGCGGGGCGGCCGGCGAGGAAGACCTTCGACATAGGGTTCCAAACCGGGCACGAGATGAACTGGCTGCCGCGGGCGACGCATCTGCTGCGCGACCAATTGACGAACATCCAGATCGTGGTCACCAGCGACCTTTCGCCAAACCTTGCCGAAGCGCTCACCCGCGGCCGGCTGGACTTAGCCTTCATGCGCTTGGAGCCGGGCTACGACCTCGGATACCACGTGGTGGACCACGAGCCGCTCATCGTCCTGATGCCGATAGACCATCGCCTCACCGCATGCGACGCGGTGTCGCCGCAAGATTTCGTCGGCGAGATCTTCATCGCGGCTTCCCAAAAAGCCAATGTGCTGCGTGCCGTCACCGACGACTACCTGCGTCGCTCCGAGGTCGACATCACAGTGGATCACGAGGTGGACAATATGGCGATGACCCTATCGCTGGTCGTATCCACCGGCGGGCTGGCGCTGATGCCCGCTCTCGCCAAGGGATTGCTGCCGCGGTCTGTCGTCAGTCGCCCACTGGTAGGCACGCCACCGACGATCGACATAGCCGTGGGTTACAACAGAACGAACACCTCGCCGATACTGAAGCTTTTCCTATCGCGGCTCGACGAACTGACGGGACATCCGCAAACTACGCAGACTCAATGAGCCTGCCTACGCGCGCGAGTACTACACGCTGCCACGGCCTTTGCCCCGCACCGCGTCGGCGACTGCACCGGCGAGCGGGTCGATTTCGTCGTCGGCCAGGTCCGCGATGGTGACGCGAATTCCCGCCGGCGTGCTGATCCGGAAACGCGTTCCCGGTGCCGCGGCCCAGCCCGCATTCAGCAGCCGGGTGATCGCGACGGTCTCGTCGGGAACCGGGATCCACACGTTGAGGCCGGACCGGCCGTAAGCGACGACGCCGCGGTCGGCCAGCGCGGCGCACAAGCGAGTGCGGTGGCTTGTGTATCGCCGCTCGGCCGTGCGGACGAGGTCCGTCGCCGCGTCGTCCGACCACAAGCGCACCGCGAGGTCCTGCAACAGGTGACTCACCCACCCCGGCCCGAGTCGCAGCCGCCCGTGTACCCGCTCGACGGTGCGCTGGTCTCCGGCGAGGACGGCCACCCGCAGGTCGGGACCGTAGGCCTTCGATGCCGACCGCACAAATGCCCAGTGGCTGCTCGATCCTGCCAACGCATGCAAGGGTGCTCCGGAAATGCCGGCGCAGTGGTCGTCTTCGACGAGCAGCAGGTCGTCGTCGGAGCCCGCCAGCAAAGCCCGCAGCTCGCCGGCACGCTGCGCGGACAGCGCCGCGCCGGTCGGGTTCTGCGCGCGAGTGGTGATGACCAGCGCGCGCACGCCGCGCCCCAGCGCCCGGGCGACGTCGGCAACCAGCGGCCCGTCGTCGTCCACCCGCACCGGATCGACCGAAAGCCCCAGTGCGGCAAGAAGATCCAGTAGGTTGGCCCAGCCCGGATCCTCGACCGCCACGCGGTCACGGGGGCGCAGATGCGCGGTGAGCGCCCGCTCGATGCCATCGAGTGCCCCGCTGGTGACCGCGAGATGATCGGCCGGAACACCGTCGGCGGCCAGCGTCGCACGGGCGTGGTCGACCAACTCCGGCGACATGGCCGGCTCCCCGTACAGCACCGGACGCCGGTTCGAATGATGTTGCGGTACAGCAGCAATGGGCAGCAGAGCGGGATCCGGGTTGCCGGTCGACAGATCGCGGACGCCCGCGGGGATGTCCAGGCCGAGCAGGGAGCGCGGGGTGGTCGCGGGGCGGTGCCGCACCCGAGTGCCGCGACGCCCCGAGGTTTCCACAGCGCCGCGATCGCGCAGCAGGCGGTAGGCCGCGGCCGCGGTGTTGGCGTTCACGCCGAGCCGCGCTGCCAGTTCCCTGACCGGGGGCAACCCGTCGCCGGGTGCCAGGGCGCCGGCTGAGATTCCCTGTTCGATGTTGGCGGCTATCGATTCCGCACCCGTCCCCGCTATGCTGTGTTGTACTGGCACGTTAGCAATTATGTACTATTACAAAAGCGAAGGCAATCCGATGGAAACCGCGTACCACCCCACTTCGCGAACGAGGCCCACCCGCTACTCCGAACGCGCTCGTTACGACCGCGACACCGTCCATCGCATCCTGGATGAGGCCCTGATCTGTCATGTCGGCTACCTGCGCGCCGGTCGGCCGGTGGTGTTGCCGACGACGCACGCCCGCCTCGGCGAGACCCTCTACCTGCACGGTTCCACCGGCAGTGGACCGATGCTGGGCGCCAAGGCGGGAGCGTCGAGCCTGCCCGTCTGCGTCACCGCCACCCTCGTCGACGGGCTGGTGCTGGCCCGCTCGGCGCTGCATCATTCGCTGGTGTATCGCTCGGTGGTCGTGGTCGGTGACGCA
>DASYJS010000220.1:0-14859 GCA_035996225.1 Mycobacterium sp.
CGATAATGTCGGCCTGCCTGGTCAGCGCCGGTAGGTCGCGAGTTCCGGTGTGGCACAACGTCACTGTCGCGTTCTCCGAGCGGCGCGTCAGTAGCAGACCCAATGGCCGACCGACCGTGACACCGCGACCGATGACGACCACGTGCGCGCCGGCGATCTCGACGTCGTAGCGGCGCAGCAGGTGCACGATGCCGCGCGGGGTGCACGGCAGCGGGGCCGGGTTGTTGAGCACCAGCCGTCCCAGGTTGGTCGGGTGCAGCCCGTCGGCGTCCTTGGCGGGATCGACGCGCTCCAGTGCGGCGTTCTCGTCGAGCTGTTTGGGCAGCGGCAACTGCACGATGTAACCGGTGCAGTCGGGGTTGGCGTTCAGTTCGTCGATCGTCTCGTTCAACTTGGCCGTAGAGATGTCGGCGGGCAGATCGCGGCGTATCGAGGTGATGCCCACCTTCGCGCAGTCCGAATGCTTGCCGCGCACGTAGGCCTGGGAGCCCGGATCGTCGCCGACCAGGATCGTGCCCAGCCCGGGCGTACGACCCGCCGCGGTCAGTGCGGCCACCCGTTCCTTGAGGTCGACGAAGATCTCGTCGCGGGTGGCCTTGCCGTCCAGTGTGATTGCGCCCACGTCTCACAGTCTTCCATGGCCGAGGTCTACGCTCCTGACATGGCTGCTGACCTGCACCCTCAGACAGAGCCGGTTCCCGATGTGTTCAGTCCGGCCAAGCTCGGACCGATAACGCTGCGCAACCGGACCATCAAGTCGGCGACGTTCGAAGCGCGCACACCCGGGGGGCTGGTGAGCGACGACCTGATCGAATACCACCGGCTGCCGGCCGCCGGCGGGGTCGGCATGACGACTGTCGCCTACTGCGCCGTCTCCCCCGGCGGACGCACCGAGGGCAACGGACTCTGGATGCGCCCCGAGGCGGTGCCCGGGCTGCGCCGGCTGACCGACGCGATCCACGCCGAAGGAGCGGCCGTGAGCGCGCAGATCGGCCATGCGGGTCCGGTGGCCAATGCCAAGTCCAACAAGGCCACCGCCCTGGCGCCGGTGCGGTTCTTCAACCCGATCGGAATGCGGTTCGCCAAGAAGGCGACCCGCGACAACATCGAAGAGGTTATCGCCGCACACGCCAACGCGGCCCGGTTCGCAATGGAAGCCGGCTTCGACGCCGTCGAAATTCATTTGGGCCACAACTATTTGGCGAGTGCGTTCCTGTCTCCGCTGATCAACCGTCGCGACGACGAGTTCGGTGGATCGCTGGAGAACCGCGCCAAACTCGCTCGCGGGATGGTGATGGCCGTTCGCCGCGCGGTGGACAAAGAGGGCACGCCGATCGCCGTCACCGCCAAGCTCAACATGGCCGACGGGGTCCGCGGCGGGATCAGCACCGAAGAGTCGCTGATCACCGCGAAGTGGCTGCAGGACGACGGCGCGCTGGATGCGATCGAACTCACAGCGGGCAGCTCGCTGGTCAACCCGATGTATCTGTTCCGCGGCGACGCACCGCTCAAAGAATTCGCCGGAGCCTTCAAGCCGCCGCTGAGCTGGGGCATGCGCATGACGGGCAAGAAGTTCCTGCGCGAATACCCTTATCGCGAGGCGTATCTGCTGCGCGATGCCAAGCTGTTTCGCGACGAGCTGTCGATGCCGCTGATCCTGCTCGGTGGCATCACCAACCGGGAGACGATGGACCTCGCGATGGCCGAGGGATTCGAGTTCGTGGCGATGGCCCGGGCGCTGCTGGCCGAACCGGATTTGATCAATCGACTCGCGGCCGACGGTACCCGCCACAGCGTCCATTCGGCGTGCACGCACTGCAATCGGTGCATGCCCACGATCTACACCCGTACCCGCTGCGTCGTCACGGGAGCGCCTGACTCCGTCACATAAAGGACCCGACGTGCCGCAACCGGTGCAAATCGTGCGAGAGGCCCACGGGCTAGAGTTGTGCCGATGAATGCACCAGCCGCGCCGACGTTAACCGTTCGGTACGACGGGTCGGAACACACCTTCGCGGCAGGTCACGACGTGGTAGTGGGGCGCGATCTGCGGGCCGACATCCGCATCACGCACCCCCTGATCTCGCGTGCTCATCTGTTGCTGCGCTTCGACCAGGGCCGGTGGCTGGCGATCGACAACAGTTCCCTCAACGGGTCTTTCGCCAATGGCCGGAAGGTGCCGGTAATCGATATCCATGATGGTCAGAGCATCAACATCGGAAACCCGGACGGGCCGTTGCTGACCTTCGCAGTCGGACACCACCAAGGAATGGCCGGCCGCCCGCCGCGTACCGAGTCGATGGGTGTGCCGATGGCGGCTCAACCCTCCGGAACGGCCTGGCCGGCGTCACAGACGTCGGGGCAGCCGGGTCAGCCACTCGCCGCTCCACCCGGCCCGCCGCCCGGCCGCCCGCCGAACTGGGTCGCGCCACCGGCGCCGCGACCGCATCCCGGCGCGCCCGGTCAGCGGCCGGGCCCCCCGGGGCAACCCGTATATCCGACCTCGGTGGCGCGACCGCCCGCTTATCCCGGCGGCCCCCCGCCCCCCTATCCGCCGCCGCAGGCGTCCGGTGTGGCGCCCATGCCCGCCTCACCGCAGACGCACATGTCGCCCGTCGAAGCCAAGCCGCCAGAGGTGTCGAACCTCGCGACGAAGATGTTCCAGGCGTTGTTGCCGTCGCGGTCCGGGGCGTTGCAGAAGCCGTCCGGCGCGCAAACGATCGGCCGTTCCACCGACAACGACATCGTCATCCAGGACGTCCTGGCGTCGCGCCATCACGCGTTTTTGACCCCGACGCGGCTCGGCACCGAGATCCGCGACGCCCACAGCGTCAACGGGACCTTCGTCAACGGTGTCCGGGTCGGCTCCGCGGTGCTGACCGAAGGCGACGTGGTCACCATCGGAAACGTCGACCTGGTCTTCACCGGCGACACCCTGGTCCGGCGCACCGAAGCGGCGACGCGCACCGGCGGCCTGGAGGTGAAATCGGTCTGCTTCACCGTCGACCACGGGAAGCGACTGCTCGACCACATTTCCCTGACCGCGCGGCCAGGGACGCTGACCGCGATCATCGGCGGGTCCGGCGCCGGCAAGACCACGCTGTCGCGGGTGATCGCCGGATACACCACCCCCAGCTCGGGCTCGGTGACCTTCGAGGGCCACAACATCCACACCGAGTACGCGTCGCTGCGCAGCCGGATCGGGATGGTTCCGCAGGACGACGTCGTGCACCGCCAGCTGACCGTCAACCAGGCACTCGGTTACGCGGCTGAACTGCGGCTGCCGCCCGACACCAGCGAGGCCGACCGCGAACAGGTCGTCGCCCAGGTGCTCGAGGAACTCGAGCTGACCAAACACGCCGACACCCGGGTCGACAAGCTGTCCGGCGGCCAGCGCAAACGCGCCTCGGTGGCACTGGAACTGCTCACCGGACCGTCGCTGCTGATCCTTGACGAACCCACGACCGGCCTGGACCCGGCGCTGGACCGTCAGGTGATGATGATGCTGCGGCAACTGGCCGATGCCGGCCGCGTGGTGCTGATCGTCACGCACTCGGTGTCCTACCTTGACGTCTGCGATCAGTTGCTGCTGGTCGCCCCCGGCGGCAAGACGGCGTTCCTGGGTCCACCGAGTCAGATCGGTGCGGCAATGGGGACCAGCAACTGGGCCGACATCTTCGCCAAGGTGGGCGCCGACCCCGACGAGGCCAACCGCCGTTTCCTGGCCGAAAACCAACACCAGCTGGCGGCCGTTCCCTCTGAAGACAGCCCGGCTGCCGACTTGGGCGAACCGGTTCACACCGACGTGTTTCGCCAGTTCTCCACGATCGCGCGGCGCCAGATTCGGCTGGTCATCTCCGACCGCGGCTACACGGTGTTCCTTGCGCTGCTTCCGTTCCTCATCGGCATCCTGACGCTCACCGTGCGTGGCAAGAGCGGATACGGCATGTCGGACCCGCTGGGCAACAACCCCGCTCAGCCCGACCAGATTCTGGTCATGCTCAACGTCGGCGCGGTGTTCATGGGAACCGCGCTGACGATCCGCGACCTGATCGGCGAGCGTCCCATCTTCCGCCGCGAGCAGGCGGTCGGCCTGTCGACGGCGGCCTACATGGGCGCCAAAATCGTGGTGTTCTCGACGTTTGCGATCGTTCAGGCGGCGATCGCCACCGCGATCTCGGTGATCGGTTGGGGCACACCGATCTCCAACGCCGTGATCCTGGGCAACGTCAACATCGAACTGTTCGTCACCGTAGCCGCGACCTGTGTGGGTGCCGCACTGCTCGGCATGGCGCTATCCGCGCTGGCCCAATCCCAAGACCAGATCATGCCGATGCTGGTGGTGTCGATCATGTCTCAGCTGGTGTTCTCCGGCGGCATGATCTGGGTGACCGACCGGTTCGTGCTCGACCAGTTGTCGTGGGCCACACCGGCCCGGTGGGGCTTCGCGGCATCGGCGTCGACGATCGACGCCCACCGGCTGATACCGGGTCCGACCGACCCCAAAGACCAGCACTGGAATCACACCAAGAGCGCATGGCTGTTCGATATGGCCATGCTCGGAGTCCTGTGCGTAATCTATAGCGCCGTCGTGTGGTGGAAGATTCGGCTGAAACGACGCTGAACTGATGAATAGCCCTGCGCAACCGGTGCTGACGGTTCGGTCCAACCGTTCCGAAGTCAGTTTCGCGCCCGGAGGCGACGTCATCGTCGGAAGCGACGTGCGCGCCGACCTACGCGTGGCGCATCCGCTGGTTACCCGCGCGCATCTGTTGCTGCGCTTCGATCACGGCAGATGGGTTGCGGTCGACAACAATTCGCGCAACGGCATCTTCGCCGACGGCCGGCGGGTGCCGATGGTCGACATCCGTGACGGCCAAACCATCAACCTGGGCGGTCCCGACGGACCGCGGATCGTCTTTTCGGTCGGACACCATCAGGGGGCGGTCGGTCTGCTGCCGCCGACGACGCACGCGGTCCCGACGATCCCGCCGCCCGACAGCTCCGTGGATCGGCCCACCGACGCGCTGCACACCACCGCCGTGCCGATCGTCCGGCCCACCGTGACGACCCAGGCCGTACCCCAGGATGCGACCCAGGTGGCCCAACCCGCGGGCACCGACATGTCGCAGTTTCCGACCCGGGTGTTGAAGGTCGTGGGACCCGGATCGGATCTGCACGGGCCGACCGCGGGTACCGCCTGGATCGGCCGCGAGCTCGACAACGACATCGTCATCCACGACGTGTTGGCGTCGCGCCATCATGCCGTTTTGGAGCCGACGCCCGCCGGCATCGAGATCCGCGACGCGAACAGCATCAACGGGACGTTCGTCAACGGGGTTCGAGTCGGGTCGGCGCTGCTTGCCGAAGGCGACGTCGTCACGATCGGCAACGTCGACCTGGTGTTCACCGCCGGCATGCTGGCCCGCCGCCAGGAAGCGGCGACGCGCACCGGCGGCCTGGAGGTGCGCGAGGTCGGCTTCGCCATCGACGGGAAGGATCTGCTCCAGCAGATCTCGATGGCGGCCAGGCCCGGCACGCTCACGGCCATCATCGGCGGTTCCGGCGCCGGCAAGTCGACGCTGTCGCGGCTGATCGCCGGATACACCACCCCCACTTCCGGCGCGGTCACCTTCGAGGGCCACAACATCCACACCGCGTACGCCTCGCTGCGCAGCAGGATCGGGATGGTGCCCCAGGACGACGTCGTGCACCGCCAGCTGACCGTCAACCAGGCGCTGGGCTACGCGGCCGAACTGCGGCTGCCACCCGACACCAGCAAGGCCGACCGCGACCAGGTCGTCGCCCAGGTGCTCGACGAGCTGGGACTGACTGCGCATGCCGACACTCGCGTCGACAAACTCTCCGGCGGCCAGCGCAAACGCGCCTCGGTGGCACTCGAGTTGCTCACCGGGCCGTCGCTGCTGATCCTCGACGAGCCGACCTCGGGGCTGGACCCGGCGCTGGACCTGCAGGTCATGACGATGCTGCGGCAACTGGCCGACGCCGGCCGCGTCGTGCTGGTGGTCACGCACTCGCTGACTTATCTCGACGTCTGCGACCAGGTGCTACTGATGGCACCTGGCGGCAAGATCGCGTTCCTGGGCCCACCCGACCAGATCGGGGATGTCATGGGAACCACCAACTGGGCCCAGATTTTCGCGAAGGTGGGCGCCGACCCCGACGAAGCCAACCGCCGTTTCTTGGCCCGGCAGGACCGCACGCCACCGATCCGGGCGGAGACGCCGGCCGATCTGGGTGCCCCGGCGCGCACCAGCATGCTTCGCCAGTTCTCCACGATCGCCCGCCGCCAGATTCGGTTGATCGTCTCCGACCGCGCCTACTTCGCATTCCTTGCGTTGTTGCCGTTCATTCTGGGTGCGCTGTCGCTGACCGTTCCCGGTCACGCGGGATTCGGCGCCGCCGACCCGACCAGTGAGACGCTCGACGAGGCCGCACAGATCCTGACGCTGCTATCGATTGCCGCGGTCTTCATGGGTACCGCGTTGACGATCCGCGATCTGATCGGTGAGCGCCCCATCTTCCAGCGCGAGCAGGCCGTCGGCCTGTCCACCGGGGCCTACCTGAGCGCCAAGATCACCGTGTTCTGCGCGTTCGCCATCGCCCAGGCGGCAATCGCGACGGGCATCGTGCTGGTGGGCAAGGGTGCACCTAAACAGTCGGCGCTGCTGCTCGGGAATGCCAGCCTCGAGCTGTTCGTCACCGTCGCAGCGACATGTGTGGCCTCGGCGATTCTCGGCCTGGTGCTGTCGTCGATCGCCCGTTCCAACGAGCAGATCATGCCGCTGCTGGTGGTGTCGCTGATGCTGCAGCTGGTGCTTGCCGGTGGCCTGATTCCGGTGACCGGCCGGCCCTTCCTCGACCAGCTGTCCTGGCTCATGCCGTCGCGCTGGGGGTACGCGGCATCGGCGTCCACGGTCAATCTCCGGGCGCTGGTACCGATCGGCCCGAAGGACAGCCATTGGGTTCACACCGACAGTGCGTGGCTGCTCGACATGGGCATGCTTGGCGCGCTGTCGGTGATCTATTCCGTGATCGTGTGGTGGCGCATCCGGCTGCGGCGCTAATCCGGTGTGGCGTCCAGGCGCAGCCCGTGCGCCAGTGCGAACGCCATGGCCTGCGCGACGTCCACGCGCGCACCCGCGAGCGCGGCGCTTCGCCACAACGCAGGATCCGCGATCGCGCCGCGCAGGTCGGCGTCATCGAGCCGGGTGCCGGTGGTCCGCGCACCGCTGAGGTCGGCGCCGCGCAGCACGGCCTTACGCAGGTCGGTCTGCACCAGGCTGGCCTCCCGCAACCGACAGCTGCTCAGGTCGACGCCCCGCAGGTCGTTGCCGCCTAGCGCCGCGAGCGTGAAATCCACTTCGTCGAACGTTATCGGCCGCAGCCGACACTGCACAAAGACCGATCCCAGCATGCTGCACTGCGTAAATGTGCTGTGCCACAGCGTTGTTCGCTCGAATCTGCAATTACGGAAAGCTGATCCGCGGTGTTGTGATTCGGCCAGGTTGACGCCGCTGAAATCGCATTCGCTGAACACGACCCGTTCGGTGCACAACCGGCTGAGGTCGTCGTCCCGAAAATCGCGGCCCGCGAACTCGCGATCGGCCCACTGCTGCAACGCGGTCAGGCCGTCAGGCTCTGCAGCGCGTACTCGCTCACCGCGATCAGTGCATCGGTCGCCGACCGGCGGTCCCGGGCGTCGACGTTGATCACCGGAATGTGCGGGGCGAGGGTCAGCGCTTCGCGCACCGCTCCAGCGGGATACCTTGGCGCACCGTCGAATTGGTTGACCGCGATTAGGAACGGCAGGTTGCGGTGCTCGAAGAAGTCGACCGCGGCAAAGCTGTCCTGCAGCCGGCGACAGTCGACCAGGACGATCGCGCCGATGGCGCCGCGGACCAGGTCGTCCCACATGAACCAGAACCGCCGCTGGCCGGGGGTGCCGAACAGGTAGAGCACCAGGTCCCGGTCGAGCGTGATCCGGCCGAAGTCCATCGCAACCGTGGTGGTCCGCTTGTCGGGCGTGGCCTCGAGCATGTCGACGCCCTCCGAGGCGTCGGTGACAAGCTCCTCGGTGCGCAGCGGCATGATTTCCGAAACCGCCCCGACGAATGTGGTCTTGCCTGCACCGAACCCGCCAGCGATGACGATCTTCGTCGAAGCGGTGGCGCCGGCGTCAGAGTGCTTTAAGGCCACGCAACGTCCTTCCTATGAGTTCGTGGCGCTCGTCACGGCTCGAGTGTTCGGTCAACGTTCTATGCACCCGAAGGTAACCGGATAGGACCAGATCACCGACCAGTACGCGCGTGACACCGACCGGCAGGTTCAGCCGGGCCGCGATCTCCGCGACGGACGGGCTTGTGACACACAGTTGGATGATCCTGCCTCTCGCATCGTCGGCCGGCCACCGGTGAGGCAGCCCGGCCTGCAACGTCTGAACCGGCGCTTCCAGCGGAAGGTCGACCTTGGTCTCGGTCCGCCCGGCGGTCAGGGTGTACGGACGGACCAGGCTAGCCTCACGTGCGGACGGCCCGGGTTCGCGTCTGTCCATCGCCGCTCACGAGTGCCTAACAGCACGCCGGGAGGACTGCACAACGCCGCCCACCCGTTCGACAAGGATGGCCATCTCGTATCCGATCTGGCCGATATCGCACGCCGTCTCGGCCAGCGTCGCCAGATGCGACCCGTCGCCGACGCGCATCAACAGCAGATATCCGTTCTGCATCTCGACCACCGACTGCAGCACCTGTCCGCCCTCGAACAGCTGCGCGGCGCCGGTCGCGAGGCTGGCCAGCCCCGAGGCCACCGCGGCCAGCTGGTCGGCTCGTTCGCGGGGTAGCCGCTCGCTGGCGGCGATGGGCAGACCGTCGACGGACACCAGCAGCGCATGCGTGACCCCGGGAACCTCACGGGTGAACTTCGTCACCAGCCAGTCCAGCGAGCTGCCGGGAGACGTCATTCCTGATCGGGTCCTTGATTCGAGTGGCGGGCGTGCGACCGTCCGCTGCGTACGCCGCCGAAATGGTTACTGAACGAGGCGCGAACCGCCTCGGGGTCGCGGGCCGCGTGGACTCCGCCGTTCGATCCTACGAGGGATCCCTCGTCGTCCTGGCCGGGGTGCTGCTGGTCGGAGACACTGACGCCGTTAGCCGCCCCCGGCACCAGCCGGGCGCCAGGCGTGCGCACCGGCAGGCCGTGATCGGCGGTGCGCTCCTCGACGGGCTTGTCCTCGGCCTCGGCGGCCAACGACCAGCCGCGGTCCCACACCGATTGCCAATCCAGGTCGGGGCTGTCGACCAGGTCGTGCGGGTCACCCATCATCTCGGAGAGCATTCGCCGATAGATCACATCGTCCTTCGATGTGTCGGCGTCAGGGCCGGTGGGCGGGGCGGCGGGCCGGGTGGTTGGCGGATCGCCGGTCCCCCGCGAGCGCGCGGCGAAGAATGCCGAAGTGTCCGATACCGCCCGCGCCGGAGCTTGCGGCGCCGGGGCTGGGGCTTGCGGCGCCGGGGCTGGGGCTTGCGGCGCCGGCTTTGGCGATTGTTGGTTCTCGTTCTCCCACCAGGGCGTGGCCAGCTCGCGCCGGCGTCGGGTTGGCTGCTGTGCAGCGGGCGCGGCGGGAACCTCGGTGATCCCGCTGGAGCCCGGGCTGCGCCGCGGCAACAACGCGATCGGTGGAGTGTCGTCGGAGCTGGGAAATCCGTTGTTGGTTGCGGCCGCGGCGGGGCGTTGACGCGTCGCCCCGTTGACATCGTCCGCGGCGGCGATCGAACTGCCGAGTTTCGCGCTCGGCGACGATACCGCCCTAATCCGTTCTCGCGGTGCCGCCGAGACTTCGGCCGGGCCGCCGTGGAAGCCCTCGAGCACCGCCGGTGGCAGGTAGATCTCGGCGGTCGTGCCGGAGCCCGACTCCTCCGGTGCCGGACCGCGCAGCCCGACCCGGATGCCGTGCCGGGCGGCGATCCGGCCCACCACGAAAAGCCCCATGTGGCGGGCATTGTCGGGAGTGACCTCGCCGCCGGCCTGCAGCCGCATGTTGGCCATGCGCCGATCGGCATCGTTCATACCCAAGCCGGCGTCGGCGATCCGCAGCACCACGCCGCCGTCGCCGCCCCGCCCCGCGGAAATCCGGGCGAACGTCGACGGCGGCGAATAGCGCAGGGCATTGTCGATCAGCTCGGCGAACAGGTGGATAGCCCCACCGGCGGCCCCGCCGATCAGCATGCAGTCGGGCAGCTCGGCGATTTGGACCCTGCGGTAATCCTCGACCTCGGAAACGGCCGCGTTTAGCACGGTCGACAGCGGGACCGGCTGACGCTGGTCGCGGGCAAGCTGTGCACCGGCGAGCACCAGCAGGTTGGCACTGTTGCGACGCAGCCGGGCAGCCAGGTGATCCAGCCGGAAAAGGCTGTCAAGGCGGTCGGGATCCTCTTCGTTGCGCTCCAGCCCGTCGATGAGCGACAACTGCTGATCGACCAGTGACCGGCTGCGCCGCGACATGGTCTCGAACATGTCGTTGACCAGCAATCGCAACCGCGCCTCGTCACCGGCCAACAGCAGGGCCTGGGTGTGCAGTTCGTCCACCGCGTGGGCGACCTGGCCGATCTCCTCGGTGGTGTACACCGGCAGCGGAGCCGGAATCGGTTCGGCGCCACCGGCTTTGACCCGGGCGATCTCCTCCTCGAGGTCGGTGTGGGCGACCTTGAGCGCACCGTCGCGCAGCACTCGCAGCGGCACAACCAGCGCGCGCGCCATCAGCAACACGATGATCAGTGCGATCACAATGGCGGCCAGCACCAGGACGCCGTCGACGATCGCGGCGTTGCGCCGATCGTCGGCTTGGGCCCGCACCGATTTCGTCACCGACGCAGTCGCAGTGGTGATGATCTGTTCGGCGATCGCGTCGGTGGTCTGGATCGAGTGCAGCAGTTCGGGGTTGTCGACGAGCACGCTGGCCGGATCGGACATGATCGCCATCCGGGTCACCATTTGCTGCTGCAGTGTCTTGGCTTCGGGTGAGCCCACACCGAGGACCTGGCTCATCCCGAACAGCGTCGACGGTTCGGTGCCGGCCAGGGTGATCATCGAGGTGCGCAACTGCGGCTCGGGCAGCTCGGCGCCGCGGGTCACCAAGATCTCCTGCATCGTCATCTGACCGCGGGCCCCGACCGCCCGGCTCAAACCCTGTGCCTGGGCGCGGATCTGCTCATCGTCCACGCGCACCGAGGCGTTGATGACGTCTTCGGCAGTCAACAGCAGCGGCGCATATGTGGTCACCCGGTCCCGCAAACCAATGCTGTTGTCGGCCACCTTGTCCAGCAGCGACTGGCCGCCGTTCAGCAGGGTGCTCACTCCCGATCGCACGTCGGGCGTCACGTCGGTGTCTTCCAGCCGCGTCTGCAGCTCGCCCTTGCGGGCGTCGTAGTTCTTCTTCGCGCCCTCGGCATCGCGTCCGGTGGAGCTGGCCAACAACGCGACATCCAACGCCGACATGTATTTGGTGAGCGCCGGCAGCACGTCGGTGCGAGCGGCGGCCAACCGCAGGCCACTGGAGCTGGCCATTGCGGTGTTGACGCGCAGCCCACCGAAAACCGCCGCCAGGATCAGCGGGACCAGCACAATCGCCAGGACTTTCCACCGGACCGGCCAGTTGCTCAGCGACCAGGCCGGCGGACGTTTGGCCGGGGCCGCTGTGCCGGCGGGGACTTCAGCGAACTCGGTGGGTGCCGCCTCGACCGGGGTGGCCGGGCGGTTGAACATGGTCATGCGCGACCAGCCGCTGCGCTGACACTCAGCGTCAAACGAAACGAGAGACTCATGAGACTTCCTGCTTTATTCCGCTCCCCCCGCGCAGATAGGCGCGAGCAGAAACCGCCTGGCAATTCGACGAGTATGCCAGTCCGCGGCCCGGGTCACCAGGATCCTTACTGAGCAGACAGTACTGCCAAGGTGCCCGGAGTACACCGGCGCTCAACTCTGGCAAACACACCTCGGTCGCCGGCGGGATTCGCCGCCGCGCATCGCAATCGGCACCGTCGAATTCGAATTCCCGCCCTGAATCAGGCGTACTGTGCGCTCTACCAGCTTCGAGAAGAGGAGCCGACATGTCCGCGATCGATCACGACTGGAGTAAACCGGCGGCGCTGGCGATCCCTGAAGAGGGTTACTTCCAGCAGGAGCGCGGGCGATACGGCCCGATTTATCCCCGGACTCCGGCCTGCTACGGATTCTCGATCATCGCGAAGGTCAAAGAGGGGCGCGAGGACGCCGTCCGCGCCTACGGGAAACAGATTCAGGACGCCATCGCCGCGAGCCCGGACGTGCTCGCCCCCCTTCGGCTGCATTACCTGCGCTGGGTGCTGTTCGACGTCGGTTCGGGGCTGCACTTCCAATACCAGGGCATCTTTGACACGGACTTCGACAAATACACCGAGGACGCGGTGGCGCTCTTCAGCCAAACCGGCATCACGACCGTGTTCACCAACCTCGAGGGATTCCCGGAGGATTGGAAGGAGAACCCGACAGCCTTCGTCGAGTTCGTCCGCAATCACCAGTACCCCAGCTTCTTGGAGTACGGCGAGTACCCGTACGTGACCGCCGACGAGATCAAGAAGGCGCTCCGACTGAAGTCGGCGTTCTCCGACATGCTCGACCAGATGCAGTAAGCGACGCGAAAGCGCATGCGGGCAATGCTCGAACTCGACGATGTACAGCACATCTTGCTGACCCGCACCCCCGCGATGACGGGACGCTACGAGTTCCTCTCGTTCGACAATCCTGCCGGAGGTCGGGCCTGGTTGGCCGAACTGCTGGATCGGGTGCAGTCCGCCTCAGATGCCCGCGCCACCATGGACGATGCCCAGCGTTGGATCACGCTGGCGTTCACCTGGAACGGTCTACGCGCGCTCGGAGTGAACGAGGACGCGCTGGCAACGTTCCCCCAGGAGTTTCGCGAAGGGATGGCGGCCCGCGCCGACATCCTCGGTGACACAGGAGCAAATCATCCCGACAATTGGGTCGGCGGTTTGGCCGGCGACGATCTGCACGCCATCGCGATCTTGTTCGCTCGCACCGACGACCAACACCGGCGGAGTACGAGCGAACACGACAAGCTGGTCGCCCGCTGCCCCGGCGTCCGTGCTCTGTCGTATCTGGATTTGAACGCCACACCGCCGTTCAATTACGCCCATGACCACTTCGGGTTCCGGGACCGGCTCTCGCAGCCGGTGATAGCGGGTTCCGGCGACGAGCCCACGCCGGGCTCCGGTGCACCGCTGAATCCGGGAGAGTTCATTCTCGGCTATCCGGATGAAGACGGGCCGCCGGCCAATCTGCCCCAGCCGGATGTGTTGTCGCGCAACGGTAGCTACCTGGCCTACCGGCGGCTGCAAGAGCACGTCGCGCCCTTCCGCGACTACCTGCGCGAACATGCCGACACCCCGGAAGGACAAGAGTTACTCGCCGCCAAGTTCATGGGCCGCTGGCGCAGCGGTGCCCCGCTGGTGCTGGCACCCAAGCACGACGATCCCGAGTTGGGTGCGGACCCAATGCGCAACAACGACTTCAACTACAAGGAGATGGACCCGCACGGCTACGCGGTGCCGCTGGGCTCCCACGCCCGCCGGCTCAACCCCCGCGACACGGCGGTGAATATGAACCGCCGCAGGATGATCCGTCGCGGCGCGACCTACGGCGAGGCTTTACCAGAGGGAGCGGCCGACGACGGGGCGGACCGCGGCATCGCCGCATTCATCATCTGCGCCAGCCTGGTTCGCCAATTCGAGTTCGCGCAGAACGTCTGGATCAATGACCGGTCTTTCCATGAGCTGGGCAACGAACGCGACCCCATCGTCGGCACCCAGGATGGCTCGCTGGACTACACGATCCCCAACCGGCCGATTCGCAAAGTCCTGACAGGACTGCCGGCATTCACCACCCTCAAGGGCGGTGCCTACTTCTTCCTTCCAGGCATCGGTGCGCTGCGATACCTGGCCACGCTCGAGAGTTAAGGGGGCATGCGATGGGCACGCTGAGGCCGGCACGCACCTACAACCAAAGCCACACCCGGCGAAATCACAACGGACGGCGACGCATCAGCATCTACTGGACGTGGAGCTATCCCTGGGAAGCCCAACGTGATCCGGCCGCACTGTACAACCGCTTTTCCACCATGACCGAAGTACGCAATGCGGCGTGGCCCAGCTACGAGACGTCTGAGTACGACGAGGCGCATTTCCTTCAGGGCATCGCCGGAACGCTGGAGCTTTTCCACCGCTCGACACTGGCCTTTCAAGAATTGGTGGGTGAAACCACGGGCCACCCCGTCGCGGTGTTTCAGCGCATCGACCAGGCGGGATATCACCTCCCGATTGACGAACGGGTGCTGGCTGACACCGACACCTTGATGGTGTTCGGACTCGACCACCTCCTGTCTGAGCAGGAAGCAGCACCCGAGGAGACCTCCGCCATCCGGGAATGGCTGCAACGGGATGGCACCTGCTTGCTACTGGCACCGCATCATGACGTCGGCTTCACCGACGATTTCGCGCAGCGTCAGGTCGAATACCGACACCACGGCGATCCACTGGTGCCGCGTCAACAGCGCTTCAGTCAGTACACGCGCTCGCTGATGGAGGCTCTCAACGTCCCGGTCCACAACAAATGGGGACTGCGGCCCGCAGTGGTCGATGGTACGAACGAGATTGCGCCGCTGACCGCGTTTCGCGATCTCGATACGTCCCGGCTGCTCGACAACGTCACCACATTCAATTTCCACCCCCATCTCCCGCACTACGAACTCACGGAGGCGGAGACCGAATCCGTGCGGGTGCTCGG
>DASYJS010000221.1:0-8958 GCA_035996225.1 Mycobacterium sp.
CGATGCCGTTGTCGGAGACGTTGATCGTCCATTCACCGGCTTCGCCGAGCCCGGGGTCGGTCGCGTGCAGGTGCAGGGTTTTACCGTCCTCGAGCGGCAGCGGGGCGCCGTTGCTGCCGGCCCGGATCGCGATTCGCTCGAGGAACTCGGTGATCCCGTCCGCCGCGACCTCGGGTTGGAGGGTGAATTCGCGTCCGAGCGCGATGGCCCCGTCGGCACGATGCACCGACGTTTCGTGCAGCCTGCGCCGGATCCACCAGTTCGCCGGGCGCTCCCCGAGAAAGGTCCACACCGGCGTCTGGACACCCGACAGCTCGACGGCGTCGAGCAGCCGCTGCGCTCCGCCGTGCAACCAGGAGATCGCGTCGGCCGGATCCGGCGGCGGCTTGCCGCCTTCGACGCTGTGGAAATCGGGCGGCTGGTCGAGTCGATCCCGCACGATCTGGGCCGCCCAGCGATCGCCCCGGCCGACATGGCGGAACAGCTGCTTGAGGCTCCAGCCCGGGCACGTCGGCACCGGCTGCGACTCGTCGACATCGCGGAAAAGGTCCGAAAATGCGCGGTTTTCCTCCAAAAAGGCGGCCGCGTAATCCACGAGGTCAGGCTACCCGCCCGACTTAGGGCCGCCGCGCTCCGAGCCGGAACACTCGCCAGCCCGCCTGCGTCCAACGGTCAGCGTCCAAGCAGTTGCGGCCGTCGACGACGACTCGCGCCCGCACTCCGCCGGCGAGGTCGTCCGGGTCGAGGTCGGTGAACTCCTGCCACTCGGTCAGCACCAAAACCGCGTCCGCGCCTTCGCACGCTTCAGTCACCGAAACCGCGTAGTTCAGCGTCGGGAAGATGCGGCGCGCGTTCTCCAGGGCCTTCGGGTCGTAGACGTTGACCGCGGCCCCGTTGAGCTGCAACTGGCCCGCGACGTTGAGCGCCGGCGAGTCGCGCACATCGTCCGACTCGGGTTTGAAAGCCACACCGAGCACGGCGATGTTGGCGCCCAGCAACGAACCACCACACGCCGCGGTGGTTAGCTCAACCATTTTGGTGCGCCGGCGCATGTTGATGCTGTCCACCTCGCGCAGGAACGTCAACGCCTGGTTGGCTCCCAGTTCGCCCGCGCGGGCCATGAACGCCCGGATGTCCTTGGGCAGGCAGCCACCGCCAAAACCCAAGCCCGCGTTGAGGAATTTGCGTCCGATCCGCGAGTCGTATCCGAGCGCGTCGGCCAGCAGCGTGACGTCGGCACCCGACGCCTCACACACCTCGGAGATCGCATTGATAAACGAAATCTTGGTCGCGAGAAAAGCGTTGGCCGAAACCTTAGCCAATTCCGCGGTCTGCAAATCGGTTACCAGGAACGGCACACCGGCGTCGAGGAGCGGCGCATACAACTCCCGGATCACCATCTCCGAGCGCACCGAATCCTGCTGGATGCCAAGCACAATGCGGTCCGGCTCTAAGGTGTCGTGCACCGCGTGCCCCTCACGCAGGAACTCTGGATTCCAGGCGATCTCGACATCGACTCCCGGAGGTGCCAGCGCGGCGGCCCGCTCGACCAGCTCCGCCGCAGTGCCGACGGGGACAGTCGATTTGCCGACCAGGACGGCTGATCTGGTTAGCCGCGGTACGAGATTATCGATGACGGCGTGGACATGGCTCAGGTCGGCGCCGTATTCGCCCTTCTTTTGCGGCGTGCCGACGCCCAGGAAGTGCACGTCGGCGAAATCGGCCGCCAAGTCGTAGTCCGTGGTGAACCGCAGTCGCCCGGCAGCCAAGTTGTCGGTCAGCAGCTCTCGCAGACCCGGCTCGTAGAAGGGGATGTCACCCGCGGCCAGCTTGGCGACTTTCCCTGGGTCGATATCGACACCGATGACCTCGTGCCCCAGTTGCGCCATCCCGACTGCGTGCGTGGCGCCCAGATACCCAGTGCCAAAGACGGTGCATCGCATACGTCCGGTGTAGGTGGCCGCCATGAGCTAATTGCATCGCGTCGCTGAGCGGGAGGCAAACGGAAGGTGACAGGTGGCCGCTGGCGAGCTACCGGTGACCACCGCCGCCGTGACCGCCGCCGAAACCACCGTGGCCGCCGCCACCGGGGAATCCGCCGCCGCCGTGACCGCCGCCGGGGAAACCGCCCCCACCGGGGAACCCGCCACCATCGTGACCGCCACCACCACCGTGCCCGCCACCGGGGCCCTGGTTACCGGGGAACCCGCCACCGCCAGGGCCTAACGGTCCGCCGATGATCGGGGGTATGGGCAGTGGGATGGGGATGGGAATCGGCGCCACCGGCGCGGGAGCTGGGGCCGCCGGCACCGGAATCGGAGCGGGGGCCTCGGGTACTGGAGCAGGCGCCGCCGGCAGCTGGACAGGGGCGGGCGCGGGCGCCTCGGGGACCGGGACAGGAGCGGGAGCCTGAGGAACAGGCGCCGGTGCGGGAATCGGGGCCGCCTCAGGGGCTGGGGCGGCTGGTGCCGGTGCTGCCGGCGCCGGTGCCGGTATCCCCTGGGCGGGGGCGACGATGTTGTGGCCTGGAACGGGTTTCACACCGGCCGTGGGCCGGATCGCGATCGCCAGCGAAACGACCAGCGCCGCCACCCCGACGATGAAGATCGCAGCCACCGCGCTGCCAACCAAGCCGAAGGATCTGGGTTGGTGATAGTCAACAAGCTCAGTTGCGGCGGTGTGCGCACCGGTGTAGGTGTCGGCATAGCCTTCGGGCACCGCGCTGTACGCCAGCGCGTCCTCGCCAGAATCCGGGATGTCGAAGTAGCCGGGGGCGATCGCGAACGGGTCAAGAGCGCCGGTGCCCGGGTCCTGCGCGTATGCCCGCGCGACGGTCGACGACACGAATAGCGGCGCATTCGCCGACGCCAGCGCCGCTCCGCGAGCCAGCGCGGTATCGGGCTCCTCGGGCATCGCCAGCGGCAACGAAGTTGCGGCCTCCAGCGCCGACTTGATCAGCGGAATATCGACGCCGGAGCCGACGACGAACACGGCGCCCGGACGCGTTTCCAGCGCCTCAGCCTCCGAGACCATCATGGCCAGCTGGGCCACCGCCGCGTCATCGTCGTCAGGCAGGGGCTGGCGATGCACGTCGGCGATCGACCCGTCGGCGGTGTCGACGATCGCCAACGTCGCGGTGTCGGGTTCGATGAACAACAGCGCGGTCTGCGCGTAGTTGGTTTCGTTGCCGACCGCCTGCGCCAGAGCGGCCGCGGCCAGGAAGGCCGAGACCAACATCACGTTCTCGACCTTGTGCGCGGCCAATGCGTCGCGCAGCGCGGCAGCCTCGATGGGATCGGTCCAGGTGACTCCCGTCGACGTCAGCTGGTAGCCGCCCTGGGCAGCGCCCTCCTGGGTCCCCAAGATCGCCGAGACAACTTGGTCTGCGGCAGAGATCGTTGCGACGTCGTCGGCGGAAGCGACGTCGAAATTGTCTTCATCGACGGTGGCGCCATCGCCATTTTCGCCTTCGACCAGCACCATCCGGACTGCTGTCGGCGCCATCGACACGCCAAGTACGGTGTCCAAATCCCCTCCGTTGTCATTTGCTAACCACTGATGCGGGATTCGGCGTCATCGCAGGCTCCGGCCACCTCGAGACGTTGTGAATCCCCATCTGTATTCCCCCGGCGCCACGATTTTACGCGCGTTCCGCTGGCCGTGTCTGGGGCGAGACGGCTAGCGGTGCCCGAATCCACCGAATCCGTGGCCGCCACCGAAACCATGACCACCGCCGAACGGACCATGACCACCCCCGAAGGGACCATGACCCCCGCCGAACGGACCATGACCTCCGCCAAAGGGGCCGTGGCCGCCGCCAAAGAGTCCGCCTCCGGACGGGCCATGACCGCCGCCAAACGGGCCGCGGGGACCGGGTCCTCCGCCGAAGGGTCCACGGGGCACCGGAGGCCGGAGAACAGGCACGTGCGGAGCGATCACCGGAACGGGCGGCACGACCACCGGCACCCGCGGAGCCGCGGGGATCGGGGCCGGCGCGTTCATCGGATGGGGTACTGCGACGGGCGCAGGCGGCGGTGCGGAATGTGTTGGGACGACAATGTTTTCGTTGGGGTCTGGCCGCAAAGCAACCGTTGGGCGGATGCCTATTGCCAGCGCAATCTCCAGCGCCACTACCGCGGTGATGAACATCACCGCCAGTGTGCTGCCCACCAGCAGAATGGATTTGCGGCGTTGCGCGTCCTCATCGAGACCGATGACGGTCTGGGCATCGGCGTTCTCGTCCGGTACGGCACTGTAGGCGACGTTGCCCGGGCCATTCCTGGCATCGGCGGCAGGCGCGGCAGCCGCTCGGTATTCGGGCAGATACCCGGGGAGGAGTCCCGGCGACTGTCCGGCGAGCGCCAATGGATCCATCTCGCCCGTGCCGGGGTCGAGCGCGTAAGCCAGCGCCGCGGTGGAGGAGGCGAACAACGGCGCATTCGCCGACGCCAGCGCCGCACCCCGCGCGAGGGCCATCTCCGGCTCGTCGGGTACCGACAACTCGAGCGAAGTCGCGGCCTCCAACGCCGGTTTGATCAGCGGGATATCGACGCCCGAACCCACGACGACCACGCCCGTCGGGTCCATTTCCAGCGTTTCAGCGCTCGCCACCAATTCAACGAGCTCGGCCACCGCCTGGCCTTCATCGTCAGCAAGAACCTTGCGATGGACGTCCGTGATCGAACCGTCAGCGGTGTCGACCACAGCCAAGGTGGCGGTATACGGCTCAACGAAAAGCAGCGCGGTGCGCGCGTAGTTAGTGGCGTCGCCGACAGCCTGGGCCAGCGCGGCCGCAGCCATGAAGGCCGAGACCAGCATGACGTTCTCGATCTTGTGGGCGATCAGCGCATCGCGCAGCAACGCGGCCTCGACGTGATCGGTCCATGTCACCCCGCTCGATAGCAGCTGGAAGCCGCCCTCGGTGGCGCCTTCGCGAGTGCCCAAGATGGCCGAGACGACCTGAGAGGGCGCGCTGGAGGGCGCCGCATCACAGGCGACGTCGAAGTCGTCCTGGTCGACAGTGACCCCGTCGGCGCTTTCCCCTTCGACGAGCACCATGCGGACCTTCGTTGGCGCCATCGAGACGCCAAGCACGATGCCCACCACCGCGTTGAAACTCCCCCTGAGTTAGTTCGCTGCCCGGCGGTCAATTGCTCGGCCGCGATGAGTCGACCCTACTCGCGAATCGTTAGGCGCGGTAACGACTGACCTAGTGGTGGCCGCCGCCACCACCACCACTGTGGCCGCCGCCGCCGCCACCGCCACCACCGCCGCCACCCGGAGCCCCGCCTCCGCCAAAGGGTCCGCCACCCGGAGCCCCGCCTCCGCCAAACGGTCCGCCACCGCCAATGGGCCCGCTCGGAGCGTGGCCGCCACCGCCAAAGGGTCCACCCGAAGGCCCACCTCCGCCAAACGGTCCGCCACCGCCAATGGGCCCGCTCGGAGCATGGCCGCCACCGCCAACGGGTCCACCCGAAGGCCCACCACCGATAGGACCGCCGCCTCCGAAGGGTCCGCCACCGCCAATGGGCCCACTGGGAGCATGGCCGCCTCCGCCGAAGGGTCCACCTGAAGGCCCACCACCGATAGGACCGCCGCCTCCGAAGGGTCCGCCACCGATGGGGCCGCCACCGATAGGTCCGCTCGGAGCATGGCCGCCACTGCCCGGAACGTGAACGGGACCGCCGCCACCTTCACCACCTGGACCCGTGGCGGGACCACCGCCGGGCACGTGAACGGGACCACCGCCGCCGGGACCGCCAGGACCCGTTCCAGGCAGGTGACCGGAGCCGCTGCCGGGGCCGCCCGGACCCGAGCCGGGCAGGTTGTCGGAGCCGCCGCCATTGGCGCCACCGGAACCCGTGCCGGGAGGGGGAACATGGCCGCCGCCCTGGCCGCCAGGGCCACTCGGCTTGGGCGACGGGCCCAACTCTGGAGGAGTTTGATGCGGGGGCGACTGCGGGCTTGTGCCCCAGCCCCAGCCCGGGTCCGGCGACTGCGGCTGCGGGATGTGGACCGGCGGTTGCTGCAGCACGGGTTGTGGCGGCACCAAGCGCGGCGGGGCCTGGATCACCGGCGGGCTCATGACCCAACCCGGAGTAGGCACCTGCACGGGAATCGGCAGCACCGGAGGAAGCACAACCGGTACCGGCATCGCGGGGGCCGGGGCCGCGGGCAGCGGCGGAGCCGCGGGAACCGGAGCCGCCGGCAGCGGCGCCGCGAACGCCGGATTCATCGGATTGGGCGCCGCCATCGGCCGGGGCGCACTGATTTCCGGCTTCGGGGCCGACGCCTCAACCGGTGGCGGGGCGGGGGCCGGTTGGGTTGGGACGATTAGGTTTTCGCGCGGGGTGGGCTGCAGAGCGATGTCCGCCGTACGGATGCCGATCGCCAGTGCGATCTCGAGGGCGACCACCGCGCTGATGGCAACGACCGCCATCCCGCTGCCGAGCAGCAGGACCGGCCTGCGACGCGGTTGGCCTTCGCGCGGATCGACCAGGTCGGACGGGTTGATAACGATGGTTGGAGCGTCGGCGTCCTCGTCGGGCACCAGGCTGTAGGCGAGTTCGTCGTCGCCGGGCCCGGCGCCGTCGGGAAGGTAGGAGATGCCAAAGTATTCAGGCATCGCGGACGGCTCGACCGCACCGGTGCCCGGGTCTTGCGCGTAAGCCAGCGCCGCGGTTGACGAGGCGAACAACGGGGCGTTCGCCGACGCCAGCGCTGCCCCGCGAGCCAGCGCCGTCGCGGGCTCTTCGGGCGCGCTCACAATAAGTGAGGTCGCCGACTCCAGCGCCGGCTTGAGCGGGCCGACGTCGATACCCGCGCCGACCAAGAACACGCCGCCGGGAGGTAAGTCCAGCTCGTCAAGTCCGGAGATCATCCCGGTGAGTTGTGCGGCGGCCTCGTCGTAGGACTCGGCAACGATCTGTTCCTTGTAGACATCGGTGATGGAGCCGTCGGAGGTCTCGACAACCGCCAACGTCGCGGTGTCGGGCTCCACGAAAAGCACCGCGGTGGTGTCGTAACCCATTGCCCCGCCGACGGATTGACCCAGCGCCGCGGCGGCCAGGAAGGCCGAGACCAGCATCACGTTCTCGAGCTTGTAAGCGGCCAGCGCGTCGCGCAGCACGGCCGCGTGCAGCTGGTCAGTCCACGTCACCCCGATCGAGGACAGCTCCAGGCCGGCAGCGGCCGCGCCCTCGCGAGTGCCCAAGATTGCGGAGATCACCCGATCGGGTACGGCGGTGGGTTCTGTGTCATCGGCCGCGGCGACGCGGAACTCGTCCGCTTCGACCAAAGCGCCGTCGCCGTTCTCGCCCTCGACCAGAACCATCTGGACCGAAGCCGGTGCGATCGACACCCCGAGCACGATATCCAAAACAAATCCCTCCAAAAGTGTTGCGAGACAAGCCATGGTCGGGTGGAGGAGGATCCACGGACCACTCAATACTCCCGCAAAAAGCCTGTGCGGGCACCCTGGCGAAGCTATGTAGTTCTTATGAAGTTCTCGTAGGAGCGAGACGGTGTCGGTCCCCGCTGCCCCTGGTACTTCGAGCCGACCCGGGAACTGCCGTACGGGTGTTCGGCCGGGCTGGTCAATCGCAGGATGCACAGCTGGCCGATCTTCATGCCGGGCCACAGGGTGATCGGCAGGTTAGCGACGTTGGACAGCTCGAGGGTGATGTGACCGGTGAAACCGGGATCGATGAAGCCCGCGGTCGAGTGCGTTAGCAGGCCCAGCCGGCCCAGCGACGACTTGCCTTCCAGCCGCCCGGCGAGGTCGTCGGCTAACGCGACCTGCTCCAAGGTCGAGCCGAGCACGAACTCACCCGGGTGCAGCACGAACGGCTCCCCGTCGGCGGGTTCCACCAGGCTGGTCAGTTCGTCTTGCTGCTTGGCGGGGTCGATGTGGGTATAGCGGGTGTTGTTGAACACCCGGAACATGCTGTCAAGGCGAACGTCAACGCTGGAGGGCTGCACCAGAGTGTCGTCGAACGGGTTGATGCCCAACCGGCCGGCGGAGATTTCGGCCCTGAGGTCACGATCGGAGAGCAGCACGCGACGAGCCTATCTGTTGCGCACTGCTCGTTGCCCCGCCCTCAGTCGGCGAGAAACATCTCCCCGCCCTTGGGGTAGCCGCCGCCGCTAGTCGTGACGTGGACATGGTCGTAGTGGCCGAGCCGGCTCGCTTGCGCTCCATTGGGCGTGTAGTAGACACCACGCCAAATCGCGTCCTGTACTCCGAATCGACTCGCGTTCTTCAGTACATACGCGACGATCTCGTTGCCCAGCGCGATGCCCTGCGCCGACTCGGGATTGGGAATCATCACGTCCAGCGCCAAGCCGAGGGGATGCCAGGGAAGCGGATCCGGTCGGACACCGCCGATTTCGTGAATCTCGGGGAATGTCGCGGTAATACTGCGGGAAGCCAGGATCGTTCTGACCTGCAGGCCCTGCTCCGACGCGAGGCCGACGGGCAAGAAGCGGGATCGGACGTGGTATCTCGACGCCGCCGGCTGGCTATCGCGGAAACCCAAACCCGCCGCGCCATGCGGCAAATTCGATTCCGCCGCGACAATTTCCAAGTCGGACGGCGCAGCGTTGCTGATAACGGGCTTGGCTTTGGCGGGGGCAGCAAATGGACCGACATCGCCGGCCACCGCGAAGAACACCGCTGCGGGGGCAAGCACCGCAGCCAGGACTGCTGGCGACTTCCGCCGCTTCCTGGCTAATCTGTGCCGGCCCACCCAGAGCACATTACGACACAATAACGAAATAATAAATGTGGGCTTTTTAAATTTGCGGAATAGCCGCATTCCAGCGTCGCTGTTGAACTGTTTCGGCTGGTCCCGAACTCGGGTGCTAGCCTTCTGGGGCAACCGCGCCGATGTAGTTCAATGGCAGAACATCAGCTTCCCAAGCTGAATACGCGGGTTCGATTCCCGTCATCGGCTCCAC
>DASYJS010000222.1:0-7804 GCA_035996225.1 Mycobacterium sp.
ACTGGCTTCCGTGGATCCTCGGTGCGATGTCCAGCAATGAGCAGAAGCTTCTCAAACAACTTGCCCGTTCTGCGACCGTTCCAGTCACCCGCCGCGGGCCGTTTCGAAATGTTTCCTGCGCGGTGTCGAACATCGGCGAGATCAAGCTTCCCGCAATCTGCGAACGAATTGAGTCTGGAACCGGTACTACCAAAACCCAGACCGTCTTTTTCACCATCGGCAGGCTGAACGGCCGCTTCCTCGCAAACGTCGCCTTCGCCCGTGATCTCTACGATGTCGAAGAAGTGTTCCGCGTTGCCGATTCCGCAATGGGGCGCCTGTGATTAATCAGCGAGTTGAGAAAGTGCTCACAGCCGGTGGGCGGGTTGCACGGCCCGAGAGGCCACGCTCGTCGTTGTCGCCGGCCATCTGGGGCGTGAGATCCCTGGCGCCCGTTGGTCGGTCTGAACAGCACCCGGGCCAGAGCTGCGCTGATACGAATACGGTATACGGACGTCGATTACCACCCTGGTACTGGACGTTTGCGTTCTCAGCACTGCACTGTCACGAAATGGCTTGAGGCAGCGGGGTTTGGAATGATACGAGATGCCTCATGAAACTTCAAAGAGCGGCGTTTTCGTTCAGATGCATCAACGCTCACGGGTCCGGATGTTCAAACCTCCGTCCAAAGGACTAGTCGATGACGGCGACCAACGATGCCTTCTGGATAACCCGGAATCCGGTTGGATTTGCGCGAGATGCGTTGGGAGCGCGACGGCGTAACTACGCGCCGCGCCCACCGGGACCCCGCGGGCGTCCGTTTACCGGCGTGCTTCGCGAATACCAGGCAGACCCGTTCGGATACCTGCAGCACTTGGGCAATGTCTACGGCGACGTCTACCGGCTGCCCCTGCCAACGTATGACGTTGTGATCTTGAACCATCCCGACCACGTGCGCCACGTGATGACCCAGCGCGACGGCGAGTACAGCATGTTCGGTCCCGTTAACTGGCTCCGGCATGTGCTGGGCACCTCGATGAACATGTTGGAGGGTGAGGAATTTCGCCAGCGGCGCAAGCTGCTGACGTCGATGATGAGTCGTCAGCAACTCACGAAGATCGCCGCGATCGTCGCCGACGAGTTGTCCCACCACCTGGCGAAGTGGGATGGCTTCGCGGACAGTGGCAGCCACATAGACCTACAGGACGAGCTTGTCGGTCTGCTCGCCCCGGCGTTCTTGCGAGCGATGTTTTCGCTCACGCTGCCCGAGGCCGAGCTGCACCAACTCGAGGCTGACATCCGCCTTGTCTTCTACAGCGTGGCGGCTCCGCTTTTTCTCAGTCCTCCGCCTCGGGTGCTACCGGGAGCCGAGAATGCCGTGCAGGCTTGGTGGCGTGTGCGGACATGGGTGAATCGTCAAATCGAGCAACGACTGGCCGACCCCCAGTCGTACGACGACTTGATGCAGGTGATCCTCGACGCGCGTTACGAGGACGGTACGCCGATCCGTCGGCGCGACGCGATCACCGAGATAATCATGCTTATGGGCGGCGGTTACGAGAACACCGTCGCCGCGTTGTCGTGGACGTTCTGGTTCCTCGCGCATAATCCCGAAGCGCAACAACGGCTGTACGACGAAGTCGACGCGCTTAACGGCGCAGCGCCAACCTTCGATGACCTGGATCGACTGCGATGGACGAAGGCGTGCTTCGACGAGGGGCAAAGGTTACAGACCCACCCCTTCACGCCGCGCTTTGCGATGACCGACGACAGCGTCGGTGGGTACCGCATACGTCGCGGAAACGTCGTCGGGATACCGGTGTATGCGCTGCATCGCGACCCACGCTGGTGGGGCCCAAACCCCAACAGCTATGACCCCACGCGGTTCTACGACAAGGGCATCGTGGCAGCACGGCCGAACCTTGCTTTCATCCCCTTCAGTGCCGGGCCGCACCGTTGTTTCGGTGCGTCGATGGGCTACCTGCAGGCGCAATTCGTGCTCGCCCAAATCCATCGGCGGTTCCGAATCCGAACTGCCTCCGGTGTGGCGTCCCAGCATGATCCTGACCCGGCATGGCCGTGGGGACCGTTCACCCGGTCGCCAAACGGTCTGTCGCCCGGCTTAGGAGAGTCATCTGGGATGGTGGTCGGCAGTCGATCGAATAGCTTGTCGCAACGTTGATGGTGAAGCGAATCCGTGAGCGAGGCGGTGAGGTATGCCTCGTTGACCGGGGGGCCGGGCATACCCTAGGGCGGGGCGAACATTGTTGCCTGGTCCGCCCAAAAGTTCACAGCCAGCGTGCACCCTCGCGGTTAGGCTGCTACAGCGCAGGCCGGTGGTTACCGCAACGGCGGCATAGTTTCTCGCCACGCGTTCTGAGGCTCAGAATCCTGGCGCCCATTGGTCGATGGCAACACCAAGGAACGCACCAGGGGGCGTGGTCCGTAGGGGCGAAGCATCGAACTGGCCGGACGTGGTCGTACGTTCAGCGGCCACCAGAACCATCGTCCAAGGAGTGCGGCGATCGACGGCGTCATGAAGGCGCGTACCACTAGCGTGTCGAACACCAGGCCCAAACCGATGGTGGTGCCCGTTTGGCCGATGATGCGCAGGTCGCTGACCGCCATTGATGCCATGGTGAAGGCGAATACGAGACCTGCGGAGGTCACGACTTTGCCGGTCCCGGCCATCGCGCGGATGATGCCGGTATTTATGCCGGCGCCAACCTCTTCTTTCAACCGAGAGACCAGCAGCAAGTTGTAGTCAGAGCCCACTGCCAGCAGGACGATGATAGCCATCGCCAGTACTTCCCAGTGCAATTCGATGCCGAGCAGGTACTGCCATACGAGAACGGAAAGTCCGAACGAGGCGCCCAGCGAAAGCGCCACCGTACCCACGATCGTGAGCGACGCAATAAGGCTTCGCGTGACGATCAGCATGATGCCGAAGATAAGGCATAGCGCAGAGACGCCCGCGATCAACAGATCGTATTTGGACCTGTCCCAGAGGTCTTTTACGGTCGCTGCGGCACCGGTGAGGTAGATCTTCGAGTACTCCAACGGAGTTCCCTTGAGCGCCTCTTCCGCCGCGGTCTTTATCGCGTTCACATGCGAAAGGCCCTCGGGCGTCAGGGGATCGCCCCGGTGCGAGATGACCATGCGCACGGCCTTCCCGTCCGGAGACAGGAACATGCTTTCAGCGCGCTGAAAGTTCTTGTTCTGGAAGATTTCCGGAGGAAGGTAGAAGGATTCGTCATTCCTGGCTGCATCGAATGCCTTCCCCATTGCAGTGGCGTCCGAGCCCGTCGCGTCCATCACGGCGAAGAAGCCGGACATGGTGCTGTACATGGCCTGCATCGTGTCGCGCATGTTCGCCATGGTCTCGATGATCACCGGAAACTGGGCGAGGAGTTGCGGGAACAGGACGTCGATCTTGTCGAGATCTGTCAGGAGGGCATGAAACTTCTCGTCGACCTGGTCGATGCCGTCCATCGCATCGAAAATCGATCTGAATGACCAGCAGATGGGAATGTCGTAGCAGTGCCTCTCCCAGTAGAAGTAACTGCGAATGGGTCTCCAGAAGTCGTCGAAATCTGCGATATTGTCGCGCAACTTATCCGTGACCTCTGCGAGGTCCTTCGTTTTGCCGACGATGCTGTGCATAGCGGTCTGTAATTGGCGCATGACGTTGTACATGTTTGTCATCGTGGCGATTGTTGCGGTGAGGTTGTCCGCCTGCTTGCGCAAGGCGTCCATGCGTGCTCTCTGCAGCTGCATGTTCTGGACTTGGCCGGCGTTTTGCATACTCATCAGAAACGGTATCGAGGTATGTTCGATCGGGTTTCCTTCGGGTCGGGTGATGGCCTGCACCCTGGCGATTCCGGGGATGGCGAAGACTGCCTTGGCCAGTTTGTTCAACACCAGAAAATCCGCTGGATTACGCATGTCCTGATCGGCTTCGACCAGCAGGATCTCAGGCTCCATTCGCGACTCGGGAAAGTGTCGCTCCGCGGCCAGATATCCCTGATTGGCGGGGAAATCCGCAGGTATGGAACCGCGGTCGTTGAGATTGGTCTTGAAGCCGGGCAGAGCTAACAGACCAATGAGGGCAACCGCACACGAGGCGGCGAAAACGGGAGCGGGCCAGCGGACCACAGCGGTACCGAGTCGTCGCCATCTACGCACGGTGAGCACGCGACGGGGGTCGAACAGCCCGAAGCGGCTGCCCACCGCAATGACAGCCGGAACCAGCGTGAGTGCCACCACGATGGCGGCCAGCATGCCCACCGCGCAGGGCGCACCCAAGGGTCGGAATACGGGTAGCCGTGTGAAGCTGAGGCAGAAAACCGCTCCGGCGATTGTCAAACCGGATGCCAAGACAATGTGTGCGACACCGCGGTAGGTGGTGTAGAAGGCCGTCTCTCGATCCTCGCCGGCCTGACGTGCCTCTTGATACCGACCGATGAAGAAAATTCCGTAGTCGGTTCCGGCCGCGATTCCCAGCGACACCAGCAGGTTGACGGCGTAGGTGGTGAGTCCGACCAGCCCGTGATAGCCGAGGAAGGCGACCAGTCCCCGCGCCACCAGCAATTCCATTCCGACCATCAGCAACAACAGAATTACGGTGGTTATCGAGCGGTAGACCAGTAACAACATGATGAAAATCGTCGCGACGGCCACGGCGGTTATCGTGGCGACCGTCCGGTCGCCACTGCGGTACATGTCCGCAGTGAGCGCCGCAGGGCCGGTGACATACGCCTTGACCCGCGGTGGCGGCGGCGTCCGCTCCACGATCATCCGAACGGCCTCGGCCGATTCGTTAGCCAAGGCCTGGCCCACATTGCCGGCAAGGTTCAATTGGACATACGCGGCCTTGCCGTCGGTACTCTGCGCCCCGCCGGCAGTGAGCGGATCGCCCCAAAAATCCTGGATGTGCTGCACATGCTTGGGATCGCTTTTCAGCTTGGCAACCAAACGGTCGTAATACTTGTGCGCATCCTCACCCAGGGGCTGCTCGCCCTCCAAGACGATCAACGCCACACTGTCGGAAGCCGATTCCTTGAAGTCGTCACCCATGCGCTTCATCGCTTTGACCGATGGCGCATCCTCAGGAGTTAGGGATACCGAATGCTCTTTCTCAACCTGCTCCAGCGAGGGGACGCCGATAGTCAAAACGGCGATGATGGCCAACCATGCCAAGATAATGGGTATTGAGAATCGACGAATCGTCCTGGCGAAGAATGGCGGCGCGGGACGCTCACCGTTCGGGTGCAACTCACTCATGTGGGCTTCAACAGGCAGAAGGTAAATGCGCTCGGTTCATTCATGATCTTCTCCGTTGTGATCGCCCCGCCCACGACGATGCGGCATCCGATAGTGCCGCTGTCGCCTTGCGCCACGATGCTTCCCACGGCTGCCGAGGTGACGGTGAATTTGTAGAACCACGGCAGACTGGCGTGCACAAGCTGCGGGTCGCCGTTCATGTCGAAATAAGAAATGTCTGCCGCCGCTCCGGGGGCACCGAACACCTCGTAGATCAGCTCGGTGGGATCCACGGGTACGGTTTGGCTGCCGTGTGCTTCCGCATAGGACGGGCGCTGTTCGGATCCGAAGACGTCGTGCAGTCGTGAGACGGTCTGTGCCGCCAGACCGAACACCACCAGTAGCGCTAACGGAATCCACAGCCGCCGTAGGAGCGTGAAGAATCGCATCACGGCCACCCCAAACCTTGCTGCACGGGCACCATTTCAGCCGATTGAGCATGTCAAACGGCCATAAGCCAGCGGACCTGCCGAGTAAACCACGCGCATGGTCTCTGTATCCCAGATGCGATACGAGACGGTACCGCTTACCGCGCAGATGGAGTGTTGAGACAAGTGATATTTACGCCGTTAGAGTAGTCGGACGCGATTGCTCGCGTAGCCACAGGACTCATGTCAAACGTGGCCAGTAGCTTGTCGAACGGCCTAACCGAGCCTGCCAGTGACAAGCTACGCGTCAGATTCGGCGTCCGGAGCGGCGAGTTCGTCGAACACACTTTGGCAGAGCGCGGCCAGCGGAACGCTAGTGCCTCCAAGCCAATTCGCGATGTCGGTAATCGCTGAACCCAGGCGCTCGGTCATCGCGAGGCGGCCAATGTGAGCTATGTTCGCTATGAGGTCAGCACGCACCTGCGCCGCGTGCGGATTTGACCGTTGAATGTCCTCATACACCTCGGGCGGTTGAGCGACCATGCGAGCGAGCAGCATCAGCTGCTGACGACAGGGCGGGGGTGCGAGTTTAGCGACTTGTTCGCCACTGAAGCCGGCACCTACGAGGGTCAATCCGTACGCGAGCGTCGCCGCATGCACACCGGCTTGGGTGACCGCGACAAGGCGGTCATGTTCATCGGCGCCCTCCAACTGCATCACGAGCATGCCGTTGCGCCGCAACAGTTCCAGAAACTCATTCTGCCGCCCAGGCCGGCCGGCGGAGACCGCCAGCACGCACCGTCCCACCGGAGAAAGTGATGGAGCAAACATCGGGTTGATGCTCAGGATCGAGGGCCCATTCGGACTCCACAGCGGGAGCAGGGGAGACTTGACTGAGGCTGTGTCAATGAGCAGTGCCCCCGTCGGTGCGGCCGCGATCAACTGCGGGAGAGCGGCTACCAGCGCGTCCTCGGGCACCGCGCAAACGACTAACTCCGCAGCTGCAAGCGCGCATTCCAAGCCGTGCTCGAGCGTTTTTGTCACATCGGCGGCGATTTGGAGGACGTCGTCCTCGCTCGCGCTGTCGGAAACACGCAGATCCACGATGGTCAGCGACTCGACGTGTCCAGCGAGTACCGTCCGCATCAGCCTTCCCACCCCGCCGTCTCCGATGAGGATCGCGGGTCCAAACGTCGGATGCGCCGTTGTCAAGCTCGCCGACGAGTCGACACAGAAGGTTTGCCGGCCACGCTTCGAACGTACCAGTCAGCTCAAACTTTCCGCATGACAACGGGAGATCTGTTTCATCGTGCGATTGCTACACAGGGCACCCCATGTACGTTTACATTGCGTCCCACTGTGATTCAGCTTCCGCGTCGTACCTGGCGAACTTCGCCGCCGTCGGTCATCGGGCAGCGTTGGCGCGGACACCGTCATCAAAGTGTGTCGCCGCCTGACCCTTGGCGGGCTAAACCTATTGCCGCAGTGGGTAGTAAGCATTGAAACGCTCAATCGTTGGCCACGGCACCACGCATGAATGGTGGCGGCGCCGGAACAATGGCGGTCCGGTAATCGGCGCAATCGCGCCGCCGGGTACGTTGGCGGCCATGACATCGCTGCAGGGCAAAGTCGTTCTGATCACGGGGGGTGCCCGTGGAATCGGCGCGGAAGTCGCCCACCGGCTGCACAACAAGGGCGCCAAACTCGTACTGACCGATCTCGACAAAGCCGCGCTGACCACGCTGGCCGCCGAACTCGGCGGCGACGAGCAAGTGCTGACCGTGGTCGCCGACGTGCGCGATCTGCCCTCCATGCAGGCCGCCGCCGATCAGGCCGTCGAACGCTTCGGCGGCATCGACGTCGTCGTGGCCAACGCCGGCATCGCCAGCTACGGTTCGGTGCTGCAGGTCGATCCGGAGGCGTTCAAGCGGGTGCTGGACGTCAACCTGCTCGGCGTCTTTCACACCGTGCGGGCCACGCTGCCGGCCCTGATCGACCGGCGTGGTTATCTGCTGATCGTCTCGTCGCTGGCGGCGTTCGCGGCGGCCCCGGGGATGGCGCCCTACGACACGTCCAAGGCCGGCAACGAACATCTGGCCCATGCGCTGCGACTGGAGGTCGGGCATCTCGGCGTC
>DASYJS010000223.1:0-12826 GCA_035996225.1 Mycobacterium sp.
ACCTTCACCCAGCCGTGTCTGCTCACCCGGGCGGTCGTGCCAAGCGTCGCCGAGGTACTGGGGCCAAGTACCACCTGACCCGGCTCGGCCAAGTTCTGCAGGCGGGCCGCCAGATTCATCGTGTCACCGATCGCGGTGAAGCTGCGCATCTGCTCGGCGCCGATGTTGCCCACCAGCGCTGGCCCAGTGTTGATGCCAACCCGAAACCGTGGCCAGTCGTCGTGTCCGGACGCCGCCTTGTCGACGACGGCGTGCAGGGCGAGTCCGGTTCGGGCGGCTCGCAATGCGTGGTCGGCCTGGCGTGCCGGCGCGCCCCAGATCGCCATCACCGCGTCGCCGACGAACTGCAGGACGGTGCCGCCCGCGTCGAGAATGATCGGAACAACGGCGCCGTAGTAGGTATTCAGCATGGTGACCACCTGATCCGGAGAAGTGCCTTCCGCGAACGGGGTGAAGCCGTGCAAGTCGGCCATCAACACCGTTACCTCGGTGATCGCGCCGCCCAGCCCGGCCTGATCGGGGTCGGCCAGGAGTGCGGTGACGACCGCGGGCGACATGTAGCTGCGGAACAGGCCGTCGAGGTGGTGGTACAGCCGGGCGTTCTCCAATGCGATCGAGGACTGCGTAGCGAAGGAGCGCAGCAGCGCGACGTCGGCATCGGCGAACGCGCCGTCCGGTCGATATGCCTCGATCACACCGGCGACCTGTCCCTTGACCATCAGGGGCAACTCCAGCGCGCCGTCTTCGGCTGCATCGTCGGAAAAGCTCAGCTCACCATCACTCACGATGCCCAATCGAAATTGGTCGCCGGGGAAGGCGTCGGCCATGGCCGCCATTACCCGATTCAGCAACGTGTCCTCGTCCTGGATGACGCTGGACTCCTGGCCCACCGCGATCAGGGCGCCCAGTTTGCGCACCCGCTCCCGCTCGGTGCCGATCGCCTCGGCGCCGCGCCGCAGGACGGCGACCTGTTGTTCGGACAGCTCGAACCGATCGGCAAGCCGGGCGGCGACGGCGCCGGGCGCCACCTGCTCACCACGCTCGCGGCGCTGCAGCATGTCGACCATCTCCTCCAGCGCGGCCGCGTAGTCGCGGCGCAGATCGGCGATGGTCTGATGGGTAGCCAGTGAATCGAACAGGCCTCTGACCGAGCCTTCCCGGCGGAATTGGACCCGCGCGCTGTAGGCGATGAAACAGAAGGCCATCGTCATAAGCAGGTGCCACAGCCACCACGAGGCGTGCCAGCTCATTCCAAGCGCTAACGCCACGGATGCCTCGGCCAGCAGCACGAAGGCGGTGAGCACCGACATGATGACCACCGCGGGGCGTCGCCGATAGATCGGAAAGTAGGCCAGTGCTGCCGCCGCGAACAGCGCGCTGCCGGCCAGCGCCCCCACCTGCTCCGTACCTTCCAACAGTGCTTGATCCGGAAGCCGGTCGAGCATGCCGCAAAGGATCAACACCGCACACGCCGCCATCAGGAGCCAAACCAATGCCGACAGGCGCCGGCGCAACGACCAGAGGCGGGCGTTTCTTGACGGAGTGAAGGTAATCGACGAGGCCAGCGCGATCACCCCGGCCAACACGAGGCCCATCCGCGTCGGCAACATGAACTCGGCATCGGAGGTGTCCATCAGAACCCCCGGCGTGAACAGCGCGTGCACCCCGAAAAAGCCGGCGGTCGTCGTAAACACGAGTGACACCAACCAGAGGCGGGCATCGTCGCGCGCCCGCGCCTCGCGGCCTATCAGGGCGCCCAACACCACACTGACCAGTGCCGCGGACAGGACCAACACGAAGTGCGCCAGCCGGTTGTCCCATTCCAGGTCGACCTTGGGCTGGTCCAGCAGTAGCCACAACGCCAGCATCGGAAGGGTCATGTGCATCAGCCAATTTGCCGTGCGCACCCGAGATCCTGGGCGTGCGGTGGCACGCATCGAAAAAGCCACCCCCTCGGCGCAACACACAGTGACGAGCCGCCAGCGTGCTAGTTGTATTTCAGCAAACGGCCGGGTGCAAAGGGAAATTCCGGTTCACTGGCAACGATCTTGACAACGCGTGATGTCGTTGGGGCGAGCGGGAATGCGCAGCGATGACGAGTTCGGTTATGGGGCAACGGAAGTTCAGGAGGACTCGACGAGTTGCTTGAGACACTTCAGCGTTCCAGACAGCGTACGGCCCACCTGACGCACCGCGATCCGATCGGCAAGGTAGCCCAGTATCCCGCCCGGGGCCTGATACGACAGCCGGAACGTCACCTTTGTTTGGCCTGGCCCAGCATCTCGCAGCCGGATCCGGCCACGCAGTGTGACGCCGGTGATGCCCACCCAAGCCAGGTCGCTGGACTCGCCGAATTCGACCACCTCGATCAGGCCGCCAACAGGTACCGAGCCGATTTTCCAATGGACGGTGTAGCGCGCGCCGACGCCGGCAGCCTGATCGTTAGCCGATTCCCAACGCTCGAGGTTCGTCATGAACTTCGGGTAGCAGTCCGGGTCGCTCACTATTTTCCAGACGGCCGCGCGGTCGGCCTGGATGACGCATCGGCGTTCGACGCGCATCAGCCGATCACCGGTAAGCGACGTTTGGCGGCGAGGCGGTCGACGGCGGCCTGCAGGCTGGCGATGACTTTGTCGTGTACCGCCTCATCGTCGCCGTCGACGTGGATCGGTTCCTGCACCTCGATCGCGATCTTCGTGGGTAGCGGAATGTGGCCCGCCAGATCCCCGATGTTCAGGCCCCAGGGCAGTGCCAGCGATATCGGAATACTTTTGAGCCGCAGTAACTTATCCGCCATCAGCACCTTGGCCAGCCATTGCCCGCGGTTGAGGAATAGTGCGCTCTCCTGGCCTCCGACGCTGGCGACCGGGACGATCGGCACACCGGCTTCCCGGGCCAGCCGCACGTAACCCATTCGCCCGTCGAAGTCGACCTTGTGGCGCTCCCACGACGGCCGGAAGACTTCGTAGTCGCCGCCGGGATAGACCAACAGCGCCGCACCGGAATCCAATGCGAGCCGGGCATTTTCAGGGTTGGCGGCAACGGTGCCGAATTTGCGCAGCCAGCCCAGCGGTGGCGCCGAGACGACGAGGTTGTGCGCCAACTGGTAGAAGGGCCGCTCGACGCCGAAGTACGAACAAAACGCAAGCGTGAATACGAAGGTGTCAGGGGGCACGTTGCCGCCGCTGTGGTTACCGACCAGCAGTACCGGTCCCTCGGAGGGGATCCGGTCTAAACCTTGCACGTCTGCCCTGAAGTACAGCGACGCCAGCAGCCAGGTGCCCGGAAGTTGGTCGCGGATGTAGTCGGGATCCCGCTGGTCGAAGTCGGCTTTGGGAACTCTGGACACGACCTGTCTGCGGGTCCAGTCAATGGCCTCCCCGACGAGCCCCATGTCCGTGTCCTGTCGCTAGCGCCCCCCGGTATCCAGGTTGTAGACGCGGGCAGCGTTACCATGTGCAAAAAGATCGACTACCCGCATTGCGTCGCTTTCACACCAATCTCCGTCGTCCACAAATCCACGCAACACTCGGTGAATACCCTTGCGCCACAACATAGCGCCTAAATAGTGCAATTCGGCCGGCCCGAAGCCGTCCGACGAATACAGAATCTTGCGGAAAGGTGCCATCTCCAGTAGCCGGGCGATGAACGCCGGCGCCCGGGCGCCCAGGTAGTTGATACTCAGTCCGCCGTCGAGATAGACGTTGTTGAAGGCCTGCGCCAGATAGCCCGCTTCGCGCTCGTAGGGATAGCAGTGCAGCAAGACGATCGGAGTGCCGCCGGATTGACGTAGAAAGTCGAGCAGATACAGCGGATTGGCTTTGTGGAGATCGCAGTCGCGGTCGCCGAAGCCGACGTGGAACTGGAGCGGCTTGCCGAGCCGCACGCCCTGGTGCAGACCGAAACGCAGCAGCACTCGATCCTGCAACCGGATCCCGCCGCGATCCCGCCACCGGCCGGCTGCCTCGGTGACTTCCGATGCGTGCGGCTCGGTCAGGTCGCCGTCAAAACCGCCGCGGTAGGCCAGGATGGACTTGGTGCCGACGGCGGCGGCCGCACGCTCGTGCAGGATCGCTTCGAATGCCGATGCGTAATCGCCCGGCGCTTGTGCGGCCTGTTCGGCCACCTGCTCGAGGCGAACAATCTCGTGCGCACGGTTGCCGGACAGTGCGCTCAGCTCGGAAACATCCGCTGTGTCGTTGGCACCGATTCCGGTGTCCACCAGCCAGTCGCTCACTCCGGCGGCCGACAGAAACAGCTGGGCCAACTCGCTCTCGGTGAATTCGCTACGACGCTCCCAATAGGTCTGTGGATCAACGTGTTTAGGTAAGTCCAGAATGGCGCCGCAGTGGGCGCGGACGGCGAAGCCCAGCTGTGAGTCGAAACCCGAGTCCGCGAGTGGTTCGGTGTTGGCCTCGTTGAGAGCATTCTCGAACCGTTGCCGGTCCCCCGGGTGCAACCAGCATCCGTGGACGTGGTGATCGATCAACGCCACTTCGCCGATGTGGTGCGCGAGAGCCGAGGAGTCAGCCACCGCTAAAGGCTCCACGCCATCCGGAATTTATCCGCCAGTTGCCCTGGGTCGAGGTCGCCGTAGCGCTCCTGCTCCAGACGGCGGACCGCGACCACCATGTCGACCGCGGGATCGCCCAGGATCTTTCGCAACGACGCCGAATTATCCAGTGCAGCAAGCATATCGGCCTGGGATTGGGCAAGGCTCCCAATACCGGCGCGGTCACGCTCTGAATCGGAGAGTTTTGCCGGGTCTACCGTCGTTTCCGGCGGTAGACGCGCCTTGCGCCCGATTCCGTCGAGCGCCAGCCCGAGGATCGCCGCCGACGCGAGGTAAGGGTTGGCCGACGGATCGACGATTTTCACCTCGACATTGCCTCCGTAGGTACTGCCGGGGCCACCTTTGACGAATCGCACCGCGGCTTCGCGGTTTTCGATACCCCAGCAGGCGAAAGCCCCCGCCCAATTACCCGGCTGCATACGCAAACCCGACACGATCGACCCGCACAGCACGCCCTGCGCCTCCGCCAGCCCGCGAATCACCCCCGCTACCGCACTCTCCCCCACCGGCGTCATCCCGCCGGCGCCTGGCCCGCCGGAAAACAGCGGCCCTTCCGCCCGCGTCAACGAGAAGTGCTGGTGTGCACCGGATCCGACGCTGCCGGCAAAGGGTGCCGGCGACAGGCTGATGCGCATCCCGTGGCGTCGGGCAACGCGGCCGATGATGATCCGGATCAGTACCAATTGGTCGGCTGCGGCGACCGGCGGCAGCGGTGACAACGAGATCTCGAACTGGTTGGCCCCGTACTCGGGATGGAACTGCTCGATCCCCACGCCGGAGCCGGCCGCCGTGCCGATGACATCGCGGACGAATGCCTCGTGCTCGAGCACACCGGCGAGGCCATACTGCGCCCACAGTGTCGAAGGCAGCCGGCCGCCGTCCGGATCGACGAGGACAAACTCGATCTCATGGCCGACCGCCGCTTCGAAGCCGGCGGCACCGAGCGCGGCCTCGACTCGGCGCAGCGTTCCCCGGCTACACGCGGAAACCGGTGTGCCGTCCTGCTCGAAGAATCCGGCGGGAGCCCAGGCGAACCCGTCGCCGATGAGGCGCAACGCTGGCAGGTCGATGCGCAGGCGTTGATCGCCGATCACGCCGACGTCATCGGTAAAGGCGATGCCGGTCTGGTCGATGGCGAACACATGCCACGATGGGCTGGCACCCAGGCCAGGATCGGCAAAGGTGTTGGTATGCCGGACCGGCACGGTCTTGGCCTGGGTGAGCCCGGCGGCGTTTACCACGGTGCCGACGACGGTGTCGACCCCCTCGGCCTCCAGTTGGGCGACGGCCGCGGCGGCAAGGGGCGTGGCCGTCATCGCAGCCTTACGAGCGGGCTCCGGTGACGACTATGCCCGGCTGGGCAGAGTCAGCTTGCAGGCCTGGCCGATATCGAGGGTCCGCAGCATGCGCCCCATGCCAACCCACAGCGCGCAGGACATTGCGAGGTCGGCGATCAGCTCTTCGGAGAAGTGCTCGTTGCACCGGCTCCAAAACTCCTCGTCGTCGCGCAACTTGGTGTGCTCGGTGGCAAAGCGGTGCGCGAACTCGGCTGCCAGCCGCTCCTGTTCGCTGTACCCCGGCCAGGTGCGCCACTCCTCCGCGTGCTCATAGAGCTCTTCGTCGACACCGGCGGCCGGGCCGTCGGCATCACGGGTGTTGACGCACACAACGCATTCGTTCTCGTGGGCGATGACCGCTCGGGCCAGCTCGCGGGTGCGCATCGGCAGCCTGTTCTTGGTGTAGACCGCCTGGCTGAAGTTGGCGATTGCGCCGCCGAGATCCGGGGACTTCGTGGCCCAGCCGTAGATGTCGTCGTCAGCGAATGTTCCGATTCGGCTCATGGCGTGATGGTACGCCCGCGACCCGGATTTCAGGCAAATACCTACCGGTGTCCGCCGGTCCCGGCCGGCAGCCGGGCCGTACTGGGTGCGTCGTCGTGCCAATCACGTTGCGTCAGAACCCGATACGCGACGTGCTGTAGGGCGGTTTCTACTGCCTGGCGGTCCGGGCGGCCCTGGTAGCTGGGTGAGCGGGCCAGCCTGTCGACGATCCAGGCGAGCAGCAACGAGTAAACGTAGTCGACCTGCTGCGCCCCGGCCGGGGTCAGCCACATTTTGTCCCCGTCGCGCTGCGCATAGCCGGTGGCGACCAGCCGGCCGAAGGCGGGTTCGAGGACCTCGAACGGTAACCGCATAGAGGCGCCGATATCGCTGAGACGAGCCGTTTCGTACATCTGCCCGAAGCGGTAGATCCGCATCACGCACCACAGTCCGGCGACGTCGAGGCGGCAGTCGGGCCGCATCGCGATGCTGCGCAACCGCACACCGGGGTCGCCGCGCACCATGCGGGCAATCGCGTTCTCCAATAACCGTTCTGGAGTGTCGGTGGTCGGCATTCCGAAGCCGTCGCCGACATCGACTGCGCTGTTATGGATGTCGCGTAGCGGGATCTCACGCAGGAACAATGCGACGACGAACCCGAGCAGGGCGACCGGCGCCGCCCAGAAAAACACCTCACTCAGTGACTCGGAATAAGCCTGCACGATCGGGGCAACCACGTTGTGGGGCTGTCTGTGCAGGGCCCCCGGCGAACTCACCGCGTCGGGGCTTGCGCCGCTGACCGCCAGCGCCGGACCCATCCTGCTTTTGAGGAAGTTCGAAAACAGCGAACCGAATATCGCGGCACCGAAGGAACTCCCGATGGTGCGGAAGAACGTCACACCCGAGGTGGCGACACCGAGATCCTCGAAGTTCGAGGTGTTTTGCACGATCAGAACCAGCACCTGCATGGACAAACCGATACCGGCGCCCAGGATGACTAGGTAGATGGACTGAACGAGCGCGGAGGTGGACGGATCCATTCGCGACATCAGCACGAACGCGGTTGCCATCAAGGCGGTGCCGGCGACCGGAAAGATCTTGTAGCGGCCGGTCCGGCCGACCAGGGTGCCGCTGCCGGTCGAGGTGATCAGCATCCCGACCACCATCGGCAGGGTGCGCAGTCCCGACGTCGTCGCGGAGACGCCGTTGACGTATTGCATGTAGGTCGGCAGAAACGTCATTGCCCCCAACATCGCGAAACCGACCACGAAGGACAACACACAGCAGACCGTGAACACCGGACTGGCGAACAGTCGAGTCGGCAGGATCGGCTGCGGCACACGACTTTCGACCCACACGAACGCGACGAGTGCGGCAATGGCGCCGACGAACAACCCGATGATCGTCGGCGAGCCCCACGAGTAGAGGGTGCCGCCCCAGCTGGTCGCCAGGGTCAGGCCGGCGGCGCCCAAGCCGACCAACACAATTCCGGTGTAGTCGATGACGGGCTTGGTGGACGCGGCCAGCGCCGGAATGGCCGCGGCGGCCACGAAGATGACCAGCACCGAGATCGGAACGTTCACCCAAAACGCCCACCGCCACGTCAGGTAGTCGGTGAAGTAGCCGCCCAGTAACGGGCCGATCACCGTGGTGACACCGAAGACCGCGCCCAGGATGCCCTGGTAGCGGCCGCGTTCGCGGAGCGGGACCACCTCACCGATCAACGCGCTGGCCGTGACGGTGATACCGCCGCCACCGATCCCCTGCAGGGCCCGCGATCCCACCAGCATGGCCATCGACTGGGCCAGCCCGCACGACACCGACCCGACGACGAAGAACAGCACTGCGGCCTGAAATACGCGCTTGCGGCCGAAAACATCACCGAGCTTGCCGACCAGCGCGGTGACGATCGTCGAAGCCAGCAGATAGCTGGTAACGACCCAGGATTGATGACCGGCGTCACCCAGGTCCGCGACGATGGTCGGCAGCGCGGTCGCGACGATGGTCTGGTCCAGGGCCGCGAGCAGCATCCCGAGCACGATCGCCACGAAGATGAGGTTGCGGCGTTGCGGGCTGATCAGCGCGCTGCTGGAACCGGAATCCACGACGGGATTGGCTTGGGTCTGTGCGCTGGATGCTGCTGTCGGGCTCGTCATGCCTGCCTTCCCGTCGGCGTCCGATGCTAACGGGTGCCCAGCGCTAACGCCGGCAATCTCGCCGCGACGCGACCGCGGGTTTGATCAACGGCATGCGAAACTGCCGCCGGAAGGGCGAAAGCCGCTGAGCTCTGGAACTACGCGATCGAACCCGGCGGCCGGGAAACGCACTGTGCCAAGTACAGCTCTTCGCCGAGCTTGTCCATCAGCTGCAGCTGGGTCTCCAGATAGTCGACATGGTTTTCCTCGTCGGCGATGATCTTCTCCAGCAGGAAGGCGCTCGTACTGTCCTCTTTGGCCCGGCACATGATGACGCCGGGCTTGAGACGGCTCAGCACCTCGTACTCGATCGCCAGATCCGCCTCGAATTGCTCGCGCAGCGTCTGGCCGATCCGCAACGAAAAGAGGCGCTGATAGTTTGGCAAGCCGTCCAGCAGCAAGATTCGGTCGGTGATGGCTTCGGCGTGGCGCATCTCATCGAAGGACTCCGCGCGGGTGTGCTCAGCTACCTCGGTGAAGCCCCAGTTCTCCTGCATTTTCGAGTGCAGAAAGTATTGGTTGATCGCGGTGAGCTCACTGGTCAATTGCTCGTTGAGCAGACGCAAAACGTCCGGATCCCCTTGCATGATCACTCCTCCGGTGACTAGGGCTGTGAGGTCTGAGCGCGGCAGGTGGGGCTGGGCTGAAGCACACCATGCCGGGCCGTAGCAGCACTTTGCCACGCAAATTTCGAATCTTCCAGCAAGGTATGGCTGCGCTCACTAGCCCGAATCGGTTTTCGGCGCTAGTTAGGTTCTGCTAACCTAGTTAGGTTAGACTTCCTTAACATGAGGCCTGTTCGGGCTACCGCCCGAGTGTGTGAGGTGTGCTGATGTACGTATGCCTGTGCGTCGGGGTCACCAATCACACCGTGCTCGAATGCGTCGCCGATGGTGCCTCCACCTCCAAGGAGGTGGCCGCGGCGTGTGGCGCCGGTGGTGACTGCGGGCGGTGCCGGCGCACGCTGCGGGCGATCATCGCCGCGTCATCGAAGGCCGCGTCATCGACGTCGGAAACCGCGCTCGAAACCGCGCCGTCGCACTAGCGGCTCAAGACACACACCGCGTCTCGTCAATTCCTCTTTCGCTCAGTACGTCAGTTCTGCTTTCGCTCCGCGAAAGAGGCCAAGGCCGCGGCGTTGGCCTGTGCGCCCATCAACGCGGCGAAGTGGGCGTTTTCCCGCGCGGTCGCGGCAGCGATCTCCGGACGGACCGGTTCGGTCATCGTGTGTTTGACCGCCATCAAGCTCGAAACCGGCCGGGAGGCAAGGACTTCGGCATGCCGACGGGTTTCGGGCAGCAGCTCCTCCGGAGCGCAGACTCGCCAGACCAGGCCCATCCGCAAGGCCTCGTGCGCGTCAACCCATTCCGAGGACATCAACAACCATGCGGCGTTCTGCCGCCCCACCAACTGCGGCAGCAGATATGACGAGGCCGCTTCGGGGGCCACGCCGAGGCTCGTGAACGGACATTTCAGCCGCGCCGTCGTCGACATGAACGCCAGATCGGCGTAACCGAGGATGGTGGCGCCGATTCCCACCCCGACACCGTTCACGGCGCAAATCAACGGTTTGGGGAACGCGCTCAGCGCGTCGATCATGCCGGGGAATCCGTGTTTGCCCGGGGTGAAGTCGGGGTCGGTGATACGCGCCTGCATCTCGGCGAGATCGGTGCCGGCGCTGAAGCCGCGCCCGGTGCCGGTCAGCACGACGACCGCAACCTCAGGGTCCTCGGCTGCGGTCAATAACGCCTCGGTGGTGGCGTCGTAGAGCGCTTCGTTGAAAGCATTGAGCGCCTCGGGCCGGTTCAGCGTAAGGGTGCGTACCCGATTGGTGTCATCGATCAGCAGCGTCACGGCTGCAGCCTAACCTCGCGCCGATGGCGGCCAGAGTTCACCCGTTGCTATAGACGCGGGTTGGCGCGATCAGCACCACGGCCCGTCGTTCCTTGGCCATCACTCGGTCGTACTCGTCCCAGTCGTCGTGCGTTCCACCGGCGGCCGTGAAGACCTCGCGCAGCAGGAGTCGCAATTGGTCGGCGTCGGCAAGCCAGGGCTGCGAGTCGTCAGGGCCGGCGAGTTCTGCGCGGCCCTCGACGGTCGCCCACTGCCAGCCGTTGCGAAACGTGACGGCTAATTGCGGTCGCGCCCGAAGGTTGGCGAGTTTGACTTTGCCGTAGGTGGTGAAGCCGAGGACCGATTCACCGGTTTCCGGATGCGCTAACTCACCGACGTTGACCAGCGACGCCTGCACGGTTTCGTCGGCGCGAACGGTGGAGATCACCGCCAGGCCGCTTTCCGTCGTCGCCAGTGCCACGGCGTCATTAAGTGTCGTCATGTGCGGTCCTCACGTCCTAAAGGCTGTCTTGAACACGTAGCGGCTGGTGGGCACCGTGTCGATGTTCTTGTTAGCGCCGAATGCGGTTGTACTGGCGACCATCCGGCCCAGCCGGTGCTGCAAGTCGCCATCGTCGGCGGCCCCGAAGAACGCTTTCAGATCGGTGACCGCCTCCGCGGGGAACAACTCCTCGACGATGCCCGCGATTCCCGGCGCGTCCGGAGTCAGCGCGCGCACCACCCAGTTCTGGGTATAGCCGAACGTCGACTGTGTCTCGATTGCGACCGACGTATGGTCGCGTTGCCAGCGGTTGAGCCAGGTCGGCTGGTCCAGCTCCAGAGGCCGGCGGAGCAGCGCGATATTAGCGAAACCCGTTGTGCGAGACCCGGGCTCGGCGACCGGCACGGCCAGTGGGATGGACTCGGTCACCAGGTAGGCGGCGAGCTGTTCACATTCGGCCTGCAGCAGTGCCAGCGCCGCTGTCATCTGTTCTCCGTAGCACTGCTGAGTCCACATGCTCACGACCGCGCCGACGGCCGGGTCCAAGATCGTCAGCGTCATCAGGGAGTGCCGCACCGCGCTGTCACGGACATTGATAGCCAACCCGGGCAGACCCAGGCCTAACAGCGCGTCGGCGACCGGGCCTCGCTGGCGGGCACACCAATCGTCGTCCGAGTCGGCGCGCATGAGCACCGCGATCACCTTTTCCATAGCCTGAACCTACAGTCGGCGTCCGCGCGAGAGTCGCGCTATTTGACCAGGCGCACCTGTTGTTCACTGCTGATCGACTCGCCGATGATGCCGGCGAGCCGCCGGTAGGATTCGTCGCGGCCACTAGTGGAGCGGAAAACCAGGCCGATTCGTCGGCCCGGGCGCGGAGCCGCAAACTGCGCGAGACCCAGCTGGCTTCGCGCGGCTTCGACGGGCGCCGCGCTCTGCGGGATCAGGGTTACCCCCAGCCCGCCGGTCACGCATTGCACCGCCGTCGCCAGCGACGCGGCCCGGGTATCGGCGAGTTCGGCCCGCACGCCCGCCTTCTGGCAGACATCCAAGGCCTGATCGCGCAGGCAGTGGCCCTCGTCCAGTAACAGCAGCGGCAAGTCCGCCAACGCCGATGCCGGCACCCGGCGCTTGCCTGACAGCGGGTGCCCGGGCGGTACGGCAAGTAGGAAATCCTCTTCGTAGATCGGAACCTCGGTGATCCCGCCGGTGTCGGCCGGCAGCGCGATCAGGGCCGCGTCCAAGGCCCCGCCGCGCAGTGCCGACAGCAGTCGTTCGGTTTGGTCTTCGATCACCCGCAGGGTCAGCCCGGGAAGGCGACTGATGAGTCCGGCCAGCACGGCGGGCAGGACGTAGGGCGCCACGGTGGGGATCATGCCCAGCCGCAGGGTGCCCTGCAGCGGATCCGATGTTCCCGCCGCGGCGGCGGTGAACGCTTCCGCCGCGTCGACAACGGCTTGGGCCAGTGGCAGCAGTTGCATACCTTCGCGCGTCACGCGGACCCGCCGGGTCGAGCGTTCGACGAGGTGGGTGCCCAGGCCTGCTTCCAGTGCGGACAGTGACTGCGAGAGCGTCGACTGGCCTACACCGAGAGCTGTTGCCGCACTGCCGAAATGATGCTTCTCGGCTACCGCGGTGAACGCCCGCAGGCCGGCGAGGGTCGGCTGAAAACTCTTATCGGTCATGGCTATAAGTATAGTGCGATATATCACCTTTACTTCAGACACCGCTCCCGGCACCATGGTCAGTGGACATAAACTTGACTTAATCCAGATAAGGAGCAGACATGTCATTGCTCACGATCGGCGACCAGTTCCCCGCCTACGAGCTCACGGGCCTGATCGGCGGCGACCTGTCGAAGGTCGATGCTCAGCAGCCCGAGGACTACTTCAAGACCTTCTCC
>DASYJS010000224.1:0-21786 GCA_035996225.1 Mycobacterium sp.
GAAGGATGTCAGCGTGCCCATCGCCACGATCAACCCGGCCACCGGCGAGACAGTAAAGACCTTCACCCCGGCAACCGACGAGGAAGTCGACGCCGCAATCGCGCGTGCCCACGAGCGCTTCCTCGACTACCGCCATTCCACCACCTTCGCCCAGCGCGCCGAATGGGCCAATGCGACCGCCGACCTCCTGGAGGCCGAGGCCGACGAGGTCGGGGCGATGATGACCCTCGAGATGGGCAAGACCCTGAAGTCGGCCAAAGCCGAAGCAATCAAGTGCGCCACGGGTTTTCGCTATTACGCCGCGAACGCCGAGAAGCTGCTGGCCGACGAGCCGGCGGAAGCGTCGAAGGTCGGCGCGAAGAGGGCCTACACCCGCTACCAGCCGCTTGGGGTGGTGCTGGCCGTGATGCCGTGGAACTTCCCACTCTGGCAGGCCGTCCGGTTCGCCGCGCCGGCGCTGATGGCCGGCAACGTGGGCCTGCTCAAGCACGCGTCCAACGTGCCGCAGTCGGCGCTCTATCTCTCCGACGTCATCGCCCGCGGCGGGTTTCCCGAGGGCTGTTTCCAGACGCTGCTCGTTTCGTCCAGCGCTGTCGAGGCCATTCTGCGCGACCCGCGGGTCAAGGCGGCCACGCTGACCGGTAGCGAACCTGCCGGTCAATCGGTCGCGGCGATTTGCGGCGACGAGATCAAACCGACCGTGATGGAGCTCGGTGGCAGCGATCCGTTCATCGTGATGCCGTCCGTCGACCTCGACGAGGCCGTCAAGACCGCGGTCACCGCGCGGGTGCAGAACAACGGTCAATCCTGTATCGCCGCCAAGCGGTTCATCGTGCACACCGACATCTACGACGCCTTCGTCGACAAGTACGTCGAGCGGATGCAGGCACTCAAGGTCGGCGACCCGACCGACCCGGACACCGACGTGGGGCCGCTGGCCACCGAGTCGGGTCGCGACGAAATCGCCAAGCAGGTCGACGACGCCGTCGCCGCGGGTGCGAAGGTCCGCCTCGGCGGCAAGACTCCCGACCAGCCGGGGTGGTTCTATCTGCCGACGGTGGTCACCGAGATCACCAAGGACATGGCGCTCTACACCGAAGAGGTGTTCGGTCCGGTCGCCTCGATGTATCGCGCCTCGGGCGTCGACGAAGCCATTGAGATCGCCAACGCCACCACGTTCGGTCTGGGGTCTAACGCCTGGACCAACGACGAAGCCGAGCAGCAGCGGTTCATCGACGACATCGAGGCGGGCCAGGTCTTCATCAACGGGATGACGGTGTCCTACCCCGAACTCGGGTTCGGTGGCGTCAAGCGGTCCGGCTACGGCCGCGAGCTCGCCGGCCTGGGCATCCGCGCGTTCTGCAACGCCAAGACCGTCTGGGTCGGCTAAGCGTGTTGGTGGCGACCCGCTGCGCCCGGCTTCGCCGCGCTTGCGATCGCCACTAGACGCTCGCCAGCGCCAGCTCGTCCTCCTCGGCGAAGGTGTCCTCGAGCTGCAGTGGCGAGTAGTCGAGGTCGATCTCGCCGAGCGGGCGGCCGCGGGCGCTGGAGATGGTGCCGAACCGGCGCATCCCCTTGTCGGAGGCGTACTGCATGAACTCGTCGACCGACAGACCAAAGGGCATCGGGTCGTAAAGCGAGAAGCCCTCTTCGATCAGGCGTAGCCCGAGCGGCATCAACTCGTTCATCCGCGTTTCGAAGACACCCCAGTTGGCGTCATCGGCGGCGATGTGGCGCCGGCAGGTGAAGGTGCCCCACGCCATGTGGCGCCGCTCGTCGTCACCGATGCGCCGGATCAACTCCTGCATACCGGGAAGGATGCCGCGGTCCACGCAGATCTTGTGCCAGCCGAAGTAGCCGGTCAGCGCCAACATGCCTTCGACCATGTGGTTGTAGGTCACCGATGCCCGAACCTGCGCGGCCGGCGACGGATCCACCGACAATGCGCTCAGGCAGGCCGGCAGCTCCTCGTAGAAGATCGTGCGGTAGGTCGGGACGTCGTCGAGAAAGTGGTGCAGGTCTTCGGTGACGCCGACGGCGTCGAGCCACATCCGGAACACCTGGACATGCTTGGCTTCCTCGAAGGCGAACTGCGTCAGATACATCTCGTCGCCGAGCCGGCCTTCGGCGCGCATCGCCGCCATGAACGGCTGGATGTCCTGGGTCACCGATTCCTCGCCGGCAATGAACTCGGCGCACAACCGGGTCGCGTAGTCGCGTTCGTCTTCGGTCAGGCGTTCCCAATCCTCTCGGTCGCGCGAGAAGTTGATGTCGGCCGGATTCCAGAACTTCGCATTGCCGCCCGCAAACAGCTTGAGCGGCAAGCTGTCCCAGTTGAGGCCGCCCGCGGACATTGAGGCAATTCTTGTTCGTTTCATGTGACCTCCTGAGATCGCATTGGGGCTGGGTTAACGGAGGCATTCGGTGTTGCGGGCAGTACCGCGAACGCGGCGGAGAGCACCGCGACGAGCCTGCGCACGGCCAGGGCCGGCTGCTCGGGGCTGGGCTCCTCGAGCCCGAGGATGGGGTCGAGGCCGCGCATGTAGGGCGCCAGCGCCAGGTGCGGAAAGATCAGCAGCAGCAGTGACAACAGCACGTCGGTGTCGGCGTCGGCGCGCAGGTCGCCGCGGGTCGTGGCGCCGTGCACCAGCGGCCGCAGCACGTCCAGGTAGTGACGGTGGATGACGCTGCGCACGGTGATGCGGGCGTCGGTATCGACCTCCAGGGTCGCCGCGGCATGCAGCGCGCGTTCCCGCGGGTGCTCGGCGAAGTAGGCGACCCAGCCGTCGAGCAGATCGGTGAGAAACTCGAAGAACGGCCGGTTCGGGTCGAGCTCGCGGATCAGGTCCTCCATGTAGACCCGCACCCGCTGGCTGCCGATGTCCGCGATGAACGCGAACAGATCGCGCTTGTCCGCGAAGTACTGGAAGAGACTGCCCTTCGCGACACCGGCCTGACGCGCGATGACGTTCAGGCTGCCGCCGGAAAATCCGTGCGCGCCGAATTCGGCCTCTGCGGCCTCGATGATGGCTGTGCGACGAGCGGGGTCGACGCGCGCCCATGTCACCGTCGGCATTGCTCACCTCGCTTAAATGACCACTGGTCATTCTACGGTGAGCCACGTCACAGTCAAGGGGTAGTCCTGCCTAGGGCCGCATCTGGTAGGCGCCGTTGATCGGCAGGACGTGTTCCTTCCAGACCTGGTCGTAGCGCGCGGGGTCGAACACCGGACGGCGGATCATCCGCATCGCGAAGCGGACCTGCGCGTCCGTCGTGGCGGGCTTGTCGCCCAGCTCGACGGCGTAGCTGTTGAAGTCCCGCACCAGCACGGCGAAGATCCCGTCGATCAGCGCCTCGTCCAGCCCGGACAGCAACGCCTCCTCGAGGATCAGCTGTGCATATGGGACGACCGCGAACAGTTGACCGACCCCGAAGGCGAAGTCGATGTCCTTCTGCTGGGTGGCATCGGGGGTGGCGCTGGCCAGCATTTCGGCCAACACGTCGATCTGTTTGCGCAGCAGATCGACGTTAGGCAGATAAGCGAAGTGGTCGAACGGCGGTCGCCAATCGTGGAAGCGCACCTTGCCCAGTCCCCCGGTCGGGCCCTGGTCGAACAGGAACGAGTCGTCGACCGCTTCGTCGCGACGCCCGATCACCGCCATTTCGGTGTTCGGCGCGAACAGGTAGTTGGGCATGAACTTGGCCAGCAACCCGATGTTGATGTGAACGGTGCCCTCCAGCCTCGGCAGCAGCCCGATCTCGCGGGCCATGGCCTCGAACATGGTGTCCTTCTCCACGCCCTTGGCGGCGATGACATCCCACAGGGCGGTGATCACGCGCTCACCCTCGCTGGTGATCTTCGCCTTGGTGAGCGGGCTGTAGAGCAGGTAGCGACGGTCATTTGCCGACGCGCTGCGCATGTAGTCGCAGGCGCGGGTGGCGACGACCTTCATCGCGATCAGCCGCACGTAGGCATCGGTGAGCAGACGCCGCACGTGGGTGAAGTCGGTGACCACGGTGCCGTACAGGTAGCGGTTGGACGCGTGGGTGACCGCCTCGTACATGGCGTGGGTGCACATGCCGATCGCACCCCAACCGAGGTTGTACTTGCACACGTTGACCGTGTTGAGCGCGGCGTGGAACGCCTCGGGGCCGCGGTGCAGGATGTCGGCCTCGGTGACCGGATAGTCGCGCAGCGCGTAGTTGGCCACATAGTTCTGCGAGTTGACGACGTTCTTGATCAGCTCGTAGCGGTCGTGCTGAGAGTCGGCGACGAAGAACACGTATTCGTCAGTGCCGGCGATCTTGCCGAAGGTGGAGACCATCCGGGCGACGTTGGCGTTGCCGATGTAGTACTTCTCGCCGCTAGCGGTCCAGCCGTGCTCGGCCGGCTGCAAGATCATGTCGGTCTGGTAGACGTCGGCGCCGTGGCTCTGCTCCGACAATCCGAAGCCGAACACCTCGCCGGCTTCCAGCTGGGCCGCGGCCTTGCGCTTGGCGTCCTCGTTGTCGCTCATCCAAATCGGGCCCAGGCCAAGGGCGGTGACCTGGAAGGGGTACCAGTAGTTCAACCCGTAGAAGCCGACGATCTCGGCGAACTCGCTGATCCGGTAGGTGTCCCAGCGGCAATCGGAGCCGCCGTATTCCGACGGCGTCAGCAGGGAGGCGAAGATGCGCTCCCGCCCGACGTGGTCCAGGAAGTCGGAGTACCAGACCCGGGCGTGGTCGTCGGCCTTCAGCCGGGCCTTGCCCCGGGACTCGAAGAAGTCCACGGTGGCGGCCATGATCTCGCCCGAGCGACGGTCGGGGTAGCGGCGTTGCAGATGATTGGGATTGAGCAACATGGCGGGGCTCCCGGGGGGTTCGGACGAAGACGAGGGTGACGGTACTTCAATAGTGCAGCCGTCGGGGCGCCGCGGATAAATCGGCACTGGTGGTCTAGCGCGGTTCGATCCGCCACCCGAGCTCGCCGCTGGTCAGCGCATCGCGCGCGCCAGCAGGTAGCGCCGCTCGGGCAGGCTCCGGGTGCGCTGGGCGGCCCGGAAATAGTGCTCGCGGGCGCCGTCTCGGTCGCCGAGCTCATCGAGCAGATGCGCGCGCACCGCATCGACGCGATGATGTCCGCTAAGGGCGGGGTCCGCCGCCGCGTCGTCGAGTTCGGCAAGGGCGGCGGCCGGGCCACGCACCATCGCGATGGCGACGGTTCGGTTCAGCGCGACCATCGGACCGGGTGCGAAGGCGCCGAGAATGTCATACAACGCGAGGATCTGCGACCAGTCGGTCGCGTCGGCGTCGGCGGCCTCGTCGTGCACCGCGGCGATCGCAGCCTGCAACTGGTAGGACCCGGGCGTTGCGACTGGCAGCGTCGCCTCGATGATCGCGACGCCCTCGGCGATGGCGGCCCGGTCCCACCGGCGGCGATCCTGCTCGGCCAGCGGGACCAGCGATCCGTCCGGCGCGGTTCGCGCGCCGCGGCGGGCGTCCGTGAGCAGCATGAGGGCGAGCAGCCCGGCAACCTCGCCCTCGTCGGGCAGGCTCGCGCGCAGCTGCCGAGTCAACCTGATCGCTTCGGACGTCAGCTCCACCCGGTTGAGCGCCTCGCCCGACGTTGCGGTGTAGCCCTCGTTGAAGATGAGGTACAGCGTGCGCAGCACCGCGGGCAGCCGCTCGTCGAGCTCACGCACGGTTGGCATCCGAAACTCTGCACCCACGTCGCGGATGCGTGCCTTGGCCCGGCTGATGCGCTGCCCGACGGTCGCCTCGGGCAGGAGCAGGGCGTGCGCGATCTCGGCGGTGGTCAGGCCGCCGAGCGCGCGCAGCGTCAGCGCAACCTGCGACGGTACGGTCAGCTCGGAGTTACAGCACAAGAACAGCAGCGCCAACGTGTCATCGAACGCCGGCACTGCGCCGGGAGGCGGCGCGGGCTCGAGCGCATATGCATCTTCACGTCGCCGGCGCGCGGCCTCTTTCCGCCAGGTCTCGACCAGCCGCCGCGACGACGTCGTGATCAGCCAGCCGGTTGGGTTTTTCGGTACGCCGTCGACCGGCCAGCTGACTGCCGCGGCGAGCAGCGCCTCCTGGACGGCGTCCTCGCAATCGTCGAAGTTGCCGTTACGGCGCACGAGCACACCAAGCACGCGCGGAGTGAGCTCGCGCAGCAGGCCGGAGATGTCCGGCTCCGTGGGGCTCACATGTCCAATCCGCTCAAATCGAGCACCGGCCGGACCTCCACGAGACCCCAGACGGCGTCGGGCACGCGCGCCGCGATCGCCAAGGCGCGGTCCTCGCCGTCGCAGTCGACCAGCAGAAAGCCGGCCAGGTGCTCCTTCGCCTCGGCGAACGGCCCGTCGCTGATCATCGTCTGGTCGCGCGCGACGGTGACGCGCTTCGCGAGTGCCGGATCCGCGAGACCTTCGGACGCCACCAACTCGCCGGACTCGGCGAGCTCCGCGCTGAGCGCGAGGTGGTCGCGGCCGAACCGCTCACGTTGTTCTTTGGGCAGTGCCTGCCAGCGCTCAAGGAACTGCGGGTTGCTCTGAATCAAGATCATGTACTTCACGGCGACCTCCGATGAGTTTGGACGAATTCTTGCGCTTCTGTGTCGAAACTGGCGCGCCCGCTTCGACACCCCTCTGAAGGCTCCGCTCCCTTGGAGCCCCGGAGAAGGGATCAAAGCAATGGAGATCAGCCACGCTGGAACCGACGTCCACGCTGTCCTCGACGAGTTGGCGGCCGCTTGCTCTGCGCACGACGCCGATGGCCTATTCGCGCTCTACTCCGACGATGTGGTGGCGTATTCGCTTGCGCCGCCACTGGAACAGGGATCCCACACGTCGTACGGCACCGTCGACGGCATTCGCGCCTGGTTTGCCGGATTCGACGGCCCGGTGCAGATCACCTACCGCGACCCGATCGTAAGCCAGGACGGCGACCTCGCGTTCGCCCACACCCTGGCAAAGATGACGGTGACGCCCGCCGGTCAGCGCGAATCGATCTCGATCTGGTACCGCGCCACGTTCGGCCTGCGCCGCATCGACGGCGCGTGGCGCATTACACATCGACACGACTCGACGCCGTTCTACATGGACGGCTCGTACCGTGCGGCCACCGACCTTGAGCCCTGATGCGCCAATAACTCACCGGCCGTGCACCGATATCGACCGCTATGACGCCAGCCGGTGCCCATGCCCCGCTCAAGTGCGGGCAGCGGCCTTCGTGCCAGACAAGATTCAATGAGACCCGGTGCCAAACCACGCACAAGAGTTTTAGAGTCAGTCACGTGTCCGAACTAAATACCGCCCGTGGGTCCATCGATACCGCTGATCTCGGCGTGACGCTCATGCACGAGCACGTGTTCATCATGACCACCGAAATTGCCGAGAACTACCCCGACGCCTGGGGCGACGAAGAAAAGCGAGTGGCCGATGCCATCGCCCGGCTCAACGAGCTGAAGGCCCGCGGCGTGGACACCATCGTCGACCTCACCGTGATCGGCCTGGGCCGCTATATCCCGCGCATTGCCCGCGTCGCGGCGGCCACCGGGCTGAATATCGTTGTGGCGACGGGGCTTTACACCTATAACGACGTGCCGTTCCGGTTTCACTACGAGGGCCCGGGCGGGATGCTGGGCGGCCCGGAGATCATGACCGAGATGTTCGTCCGCGACATCGAGCAGGGCATCGCCGACACCGGCGTCAAGGCCGGAATCCTCAAGTGCGCCACCGACGAACCCGGCATCACCCCCGGCGTCGAGCGAGTGCTGCGCGCCGTCGCCCAGGCGCACAAGCGCACCGGGGTGCCGATCTCCACGCACACCCATGCCGGCCTGCGGCGCGGCCTCGAGCAGCAGCACATCTTCGAAGAAGAAGGCGTCGACCTGACCCGGGTGGTCATCGGACATTCCGGCGACAGCACCGACGTCGGCTATCTCGAGGAGCTCATCGCCGCGGGCTCGTATCTCGGGATGGACCGGTTCGGCCTCGACCTGCTTTTACCGTTCGAAGAACGGGTGGGCATCGTCGCGCAGATGTGCGAGCGCGGGCACGCCGACAAGATGGTGCTCTCGCACGACGCCAACTGTTACTTCGACGCGCTCCCCGAAGAGCTTGTGCCGCAGATGGCGCCGAACTGGCACTACCTGCACATCCACAACGACGTGATCCCCGCGTTGAAAGAGCGTGGGGTCACCGAGGAGCAACTGCACACCATGTTGGTGGACAACCCGCGGCGCATCTTCGAGCGGCAGGGCGCCTATGAGTGAACCGGTCCCGCCGATCGGTACCCAGATTTCGGCGCTGGCCGCACTGGCCCCCGACGAGCCCGCGGTCACCTGCGACGGCCTGACGATTACCCGCGCCGAACTCGACCGGTCGACGAACCGGTTGGCCCGCGCCTACGCCGAACGCGGTGTCGGCGTCGGCGATTACGTGACCATGGTGCTGCCCAACTCGGTCGAGTGGATTCAGGCCGCCGTGGCGTGCTGGAAGCTCGGCGCGGTACCCCAGCCGCTGTCCGCACGGTTGCCGGCCGCCGAACTGGAGGGCCTGCTGCAGCTGCGGCCACCGGCCCTATTGGTGGGTCACGGAGGCGATCGCCAGCTCGGCGAAGCCGGGCGCAGCGGGTCGCCGACTGGACGGCCTAGCCACCCCGACATACCAAGTGTGCCAATCGGTTTCATTCCCGACGCGACGTTGTCCGACGCCGCATTGCCGGAAGCGGTCTCGCCGGTGTGGAAGGCGATGGGGTCGGGCGGCAGCACGGGCCGGCCCAAGCTCATCGAGTCCGGCGGCCCCTATTTTGGAAGCCGGATACCGGCCGCCATCGGCTATCCGCTTGGCGCCCAAGAGGGAGACACCACGTTGGTGCCGGTGCCGCTGAGCCACAACACCGGCTTCACGGCGGCGACGATCGCGTTGCTGATGCGCCAGCATCTGGTGTTGATGAGCCGGTTCGACCCACACCGGTTTCTGCAACTGATCACCGACCATCGCGTCACGTTCCTGACGACGGTGCCGACGATCATGCAGCGGACGCTGCCGGTCTACCAGGCCGACCCGCAGTCCTACGACCTGTCCTCGATCCGGCGCTTCTGGCATCTGGCGGCCCCGTGCCCCCCGGCCATCAAGCAGGCGTGGATCGACTTGCTGGGGCCGGAGAAGGTTTGGGAACTGTACGGCGGCACCGAATTACAGGCGCTGACGTTCATCTCTGGCGACCAGTGGCTGACCCACCGCGGCTCGGTGGGCGTGGTCGTCGCCGGCGAGATGAAGGTGCTCGACGACGAGGGCAACCCCTGCCCGCCGGGCGTGGTGGGCGAGATCTACATGCGGCCCAACCCAGGCAGTGCGCCCACCTATCGCTACGTCGGCGCCGCGGCAAAAAGCCGCGAGGGCTGGGATTCGCTGGGCGATCTCGGCTACTTCGACACCGACGGTTTCCTGTATCTGTCGGACCGGCGGATCGACATGTTCACCGTCGGCGGCCGCAATGTCTACCCCGCCGAGATCGAAAGCGCCCTGTCGGCGCACCCGGATGTGTTGTCCTGCTTGGTCGTTGGCGTCCCGGACCCGAACGCCGGTGATTTGGGTCAGGTGCCCTACGCGCTGGTGCAGACGACCGACGACTCCACCCTGGACGCCGCGGGTGTGCAGGACTTTCTGCGCGACCACATCGCGGGCTACAAGGTGCCGCCCAGCTCCGACTTCATTGAATTCGTCGACACTCCCCTGCGCGACGACGCCGGCAAGGCCCGGCGATCGGCGGTCCGGGCCGAGATCATGGCGCGATCGCTGACCGCAGAGGCGGGCTGACCCAGCGCACCAAGAATCCTCCAAGCCCTCGGCCCCACCATGAGGTTGACCATGACCGGTGTCCGGGAGAGGGACCATGCAGATCGAGCCGTTGAGTACGGAGCTGATCGAACGTTATCTGCGATCACGTCATTTGCGATTTTTCCGCAGCGATGACGGCGCGGAATTCATGATGGTGCTCTCCAGCTGTGAGCGGGGCAAGCTACACGTGAACCTGCGGATCAACGGCTTGCGACCCGACATTTTGGAGATCTCGATCAGCCCGGCCGGGTACTACCAAGCCAGCGAGCGCCCGCGCCTGATGGAACTGGTGAACGAGTGGAACCGCGACACCCATTGGCCCAAGGCGTTTGTGCGTGAGACCGCCGCGCCGAGCCACGTCAGTGTGGTCGGTGAGAGTGCTTACCTGCTGACCGACGGCATCCACCTGGCGGCGCTGGGGAACTTCATCAAGTCCACCGTCGAGTACGGGGCCGATCTGATCGAGAAGATCGAGCAGGCCATCTGCCTACCGTCCGCGGACACGCTGGAACAGTGGATGGATCGCACCGGCTAGGGTGCGATCGCGTCCGCCTCGGCATCGACGGCTCCGCCTGCTTCGAAGCGGGTTTCGGCCCGCTGCTCGCGTTTCTCCCAGCGGCGCAACGCCCCCCGGCACGGCGACTCGACCAGGGCGTAGCTCACCGCCGCGATCGCGAACCCGAAGATCAGCGTCAGCACCAACACCGTCGGCATCCGGCCGGTGAACGGGAACGTTCCGATCACCGGGAACACCATCGCCAGGGCGGCCAGGTGCCAGATGAACAGGCCGTAGGACCAGCGCCCAAGGGTGACCATGCCGGCGTTGCCCAGCAGCCGGTGTGGGGTGTCGACCCGGTCCAACACCAGCGGCGCGACCAAAGCCAACGCGACCAGCGAGCCCATCGATGTCTTCACCGCGAACTGTGTCGCGGTACCCGGAATCAGCCCCTCCGGACCTGCCAGCGGGGAAGCCGCCACCACAAAGGCCAGCACCGCGATGACGGCCATCAGCACCCGCCGGCGCGCCAACCGGTGCGGCAGCCCGATCGGGCTGTGGACCCACTCCGCCAGCAGCATGCCCGCGGCGAACCAGGAGAAAAATGCCGGCGGCCAGTTCAGCGGGTTGCCCGCTCCCGAATGCCCCGAAAATAGAGGCACCCAGCCCCACGCCCAGCTGAGAACCGCCAGCGCAGCGATCACCGGCACCCGGGCGCCCACCGGAATGCGGCGGCCCAGTAACGCGAGAATCGGTAACGCCACATAGAAACTGACCTCGACCGAGAGGCTCCACATCTGGGTCAGGCCGCCGGTCAGGGTGAGCGGCACATAGATCTGGGTGAGCGTCAGGTTTGCCAGCCACACCGTCAGGCTGGCGTGATCCGCGTCGGGCAGCAGGCTAAGGATCACCACGACCGCCACCAGATAGGCGGGCATGATCCGGACAACCCGCGAGCGCAGGTAGTGGCCGGTGAGCGGACGCGGCCCCAAATCCCGGGCCGCTGCCGCATGGCCTCGCCACAGCAGGAACCCCGACAACGCGAAGAACACCGCCACGGCGAGGTCGAAGCGGCCGAACAGCCGGCCGTCGACACCGCTGGAGTGTCCGGTCTGAAAAGCCACATGCGTAATGACCACACCCATGGCCGCGCAGGCGCGCATACCCTCGACAGCGGGCAGGAAGCTGCGGATTCCGCCCACCTGCTGACTATCGGTCACGATCCCAGTCTGCCTGCGCTGTGCTACCTGGCGGATCGGGTACTGCTGTTAGGGTCAAACGGGTTTGCCTCGCTGCTTGATCGGGCCGGGAGCAGGTCGCGGCCGGCGAGTCCAATAGAGCGTTTACAGGAGGGCACAGCAACGTGAACCGAGCGGTTATGTTGCGGTTCGCCGCATGCGGAATCATCGGGTTCGGGGCCGCCCTGCTGATCGCCGCGCTGCTGCTGTCGACCTACACCACCAGCAGGATCACCAAGATCCCGCTCAACCTCGACGCCACGTTGGTCAGCGACGGCAGCGGAACCGCACTCGACTCGGCGTCGCTGTCCAGTGATCACGTCGTCGTCAACCAGAACGTGCCGCTGGTTTCCCAGCAGCAGATCAGCGTCGAGTCGCCCGCCAACGCCGATGTGGTCACGCTGCAGGTCGGCACCTCGGTTCGGCGCACCGATAAGCAAAAGGACACCGGGCTGCTGCTGGCGATCGTCGACACCGTCACGCTCAACCGCAAGACCGCGATGGCAGTCTCCGACGACACCCACACCGGCGGCGCCGTCCAGAAGCCGCGGACCTTCAACGACGAGAACCCGCCCACCTCGATCCCGGTGCGCCACGACGGCCTGTCCTATCGATTCCCGTTCAACACCGAAAAGAAGACCTATCCGTATTTCGACGCGGTCGCGCAGAAGACCTACGACGTCAACTACGACACCCAAGAGGACGTCAACGGCCTGAGCGCCTACCGGTTCACGCAGAACATCGGTTACAGCGCCGACGGCAAGCTGGTGGCGCCGGTGAAGTACCCGTCGTTGTACGCCGGCGACGAAGACGGCAAGGTGACCACGTCCGCGGCGATGTGGGGCTTGCAGGGTGGGGATCCGGCCGAGCAGATCACGATGACGCGCTACTACGCGGCCCAGCGGACCTTCTGGGTAGACCCGGTCTCGGGCACCATCATCAAGCAAACCGAGCACGCCAACCACTTCTTCGCCCGTGATCCACTGAAGCCAGAGGTGACCCTGGCCGATTACAAGCTCACCTCCAACGAAGACACGGTGGAATCTCAGGTGAACGCGGCCCGCGACGAGCGTGACCGGCTCGCCCTGTGGTCGCGGGTACTGCCGATCACGTTCACGGCGGTCGGCCTGATCGCGCTGATCGGCGGCGGCGTGCTGGCTGCGTTCAGCCTGCGGACCGAGAGTGCGCTGACCGACCCCGGCCTGGACCGCGGCGACGAGGAGTTCTTCGGCCGCAGCGGCCTCGAAGAAAAGGTGCCCGGCGCCGAAGCCGAGACCGAGAAGTTGCCCACGCAGCACTCCGAATCGGACGACGATCCACCCGGGTCCGACCCGCTGCACGGTGATCCGCCCGACGTGGGCCCGCCCGAACCCAATCCACCCGCCCCGCCCGACCGGGACTAGCCCGCGGTAGCGCCGACGGTGACCGCGCCACGCCGCCGGGCCGTGCACTGGTCAGTGCCTGGATACGCGTTGGTCCTGACGCTGCTGGTGGTTGCGCCGTTGCTGCGGCCGGGGTATCTGCTGCTGCGCGACGCGGTGTCCACGCCACGCTCGTATCTGTCGGATACCGCCCTGGGGTTGACGTCGCCGCCGCGGGCGACGCCGCAGGATTTCGCGGTGGCGCTGGCCTCGCACCTGATCGATGGCGGCATCGTCGTGAAGGCGCTGCTGGTCCTGGGACTGTGGCTGGCGGGCTGGGGCGCGGCGCGACTCGTCGCGGCCGCCGTGCCCTGCGCCGGCACGTCCGGTCAGTTGGTCGCGGTCACGCTGGCGATCTGGAATCCCTATGTCGCCGAACGACTCCTGCAGGGGCACTGGAGCCTGCTGGTCGGCTACGGCTGCCTGCCCTGGGTGGCGACGGCAGTGCTGACGCTGCGCTCGGGCCACACCACTAGCGGAGCCACCGGCGGGGTTGGCTTTTTCGCGTTGGCGTTCTGGACCGCGCTGGCCGGACTGACCCCGACCGGGCTGATGCTTGCCGCGACGGTAGCGCTGGTCTGCGTGGCTGTCCCAGCGGAGGACCCAGACGGGTCCAGGCCGCGGTGGCTCTGCGCCGCGGCGGCATTGGGCGCCGCACTGGTCGCGGCGCTGCCCTGGCTGACGGCCGCGGCGGTGGGCTCGTCGTTGTCCACCCCCAAAGCGGCGAGCACGCTCGGGATTCTCGCGTTCGCGCCACGTGCCGAGCCCGGTCTGGGCACGCTGGGCAGCCTGGCCAGCCTCGGCGGGATATGGAATGGCGAGGCCGTACCCAGTTCGCGGGCAACGCTTTTCGCGGTGGTGTCGGCGCTGGTATTGCTGGGCGTAGTGGGCGCCGGGATGCCGACCGTGCTACGCCGCCCGGCAGCGATGCCGTTGCTGGTGCTGGCCGCGGTGTCGGTGTTGATACCGGCGGCGTTGGCCACCGGGCCCGGCCTGCGCGCGCTGGCGGCGGTGGTTGACGCCGCACCCGGCCTCGGTGTGCTGCGCGACGGCCAGAAGTGGGTCGCGCTGGCGATGCCCGGATACGTGCTCGCGGGTGCCGCCGCGGTGGTGACGCTGCGCAGGTGGCTGCGCCCTCCGGCAGACTTTGTGACGGCGCTGGTCGGCTGTCTCGCGCTGATCGCGGTGTTACCCGACTTGGCGTGGGGGGTGGGCGGCAAGGTTGCGCCGGCGCATTACCCGCGCGGGTGGGCTGCCGTCGCGGCGGCGATCAACAGGGCGCCCGCCCCGGTCGCCGTGTTGCCCGCGGGTTCGATGCGGCGCTTCGCGTGGTCGGGTCCGGCGCCGGTGCTGGATCCGCTGCCCCGCTGGGTCCGCGCCGACGTGCTGAGCACCGGTGACTTGGCGATTTCCGGGCTGGTCGTGCCCGGGGAGGGCAACCGCGCCCGGGCGGTCCAGGAGTTGCTGCGATCCGGGCCCGATCCGTCCGCGTTGGCCCCGGCCGGCGTGGGGTGGTTGGTCGTCGAATCCGACAGCGCCGGTGACATGGGTTCGGCCGCCCGTACTCTCGGCGGGCTCACACCGATCTTCCGCGACGAGGAATTGACGCTTTACCGGATCGGCGGCCAGCGCGACGGGCTGCCGTCGGATCGGCGCCGAGCCACGGTGATCGCGCACCTGGCGTGGCTGGGGATGCTGATCATCGGCGCAAGCGGTGCGCTGGTCGCCGGAGTCCGGCGCCGGGTTAAACCACGCCGCTGACGAATTCGCCGGCTTGGACGGCTTTCAGCACGGCGCGCACCGCGTCAGCGCTTTGCGTCCAGGAGAACTCCCCGCTGCGCGTCTGCGCCTTGACCCCGAGTTGGTCGCGCAGCACCGGATCGCACAGCAGTTGTTCGAGGCGATCCGCCAGCTCGGCGCGATTGTCCACCAATATCCCGGTCACCCCGTCGACGATCGAGTCGGACAGTCCGCCCGAGGATCGGTAGCCGATGGTGGGCACCCGGTGCTGCGCGGCCTCAACGACCGCCAGACCCCAGCCCTCCTTGCGCGAGGGCAGCACATGCACCCAAGCGCTTTGCAGCACATGGTGTTTGGTCACGTCATCGACATGGCCGTGGAAGGTCACCGCGTCGCTGATGCCGAGGCTCCGTACCTGGTGGACGAGACGCTGCCGCCACCAGCCGTCGCCGACAATGTCGAGATGCAGTTCGCCCAGTCGCGGGCGCAGCTCGGCGACCGTTTCCAGTGCGTCCTCGATCTGCTTGTGCGGCACCAACCGCGAGAGCACCACCACCCGCGGCACGGCCGAACGCGGGCCGGACAGCGACCGGGCCGGCGCCTCGTCGAGGCCGTTGCGCACCACCGCGATCCGCTCGTTGTCCACGCCCAGGGTGACCAGGTCGCGCGCCGACGGCAGCGACACGGTCAGGTACTGATTGCGCCGGTGCAACCGCGGCGACAACCACGACTCGACAAACCAGCCCAGCCGGCCGAGCACCGCTCCGGCCACCGGCCACTGCTCGCGATGGCAGTGGTGTACCAGCACCATCACGCGACGGCCGTAGAGCAGCCGGGCCAGAAACGGCAAACCGTTTTGCGCGTCGACCACCACGTCGGGCCGCGCTCGCCGCAGCGGCCCGAGCCCCATTCGGGCTCCCAATTCGTTCAGGGCCATCGCCAGCAGGGCCCATATGTACACCGAGTAGCGCCCACCCGAGCGGCTGATCCGCACGCCGTCGACGACTTCGTGGCGCGGCGCGCCCGGATAGCGGGCGGTGCGCAGTGTGACAGTGATCCCCGATGCGGCCAGCTGCGCGCCGATGCGCTGCAAGTAGGTTTCGCTGCCGCCGCCCTGCGGGTGTCCGGTGTCGCGCCAGCACAGCAGCAGGACGGAGCGCAGGTCAGACATCCTGGTCAGCCTAGCCGTTGCCCGACGTAGGGTGTGGCCGGTGGCGGTCACTGACGTGTTTGCGCGGCGGGCGACGCTGTCGCGCTCGGTGCGGCTGCTGTCGGCGTTCCGCTACGAGCAGCCGGACCCGGCCCGCTTCTACGGCGCGCTGGCGACCGATACCGTGGCGATGGTCGGCGACCTCTGGCTGGCCGCCCGCGGCGAGCCACCGACCGGCCGCTCCCTCCTCGACGTCGGCGGGGGGCCGGGATACTTCGCGCAGGCGTTCGCCGACGCCGATGTCCACTACCTCGGTGTCGAACCCGACCCAAGCGAGATGCACGCCGCCGGACCCGCCTTCGCCCGGGCAACGGACACGTTCGTCCGGGCGTCGGGCATGGCGCTCCCGTTCGCCGATGACTCGGTGGACATCTGCCTGTCCTCGAATGTCGCCGAACACGTGCCGCGGCCGTGGCAGCTGGGCGCCGAGATGCTGCGGGTAACCAAGCCGGGCGGGCTGGTCGTGCTGTCCTACACCGTCTGGCTGGGCCCGTTCGGTGGGCACGAGATGGGTCTGACCCACTACCTGGGCGGCGCCCGCGCCGCGGCGCGTTATGCCCGCAAACACGGCCATCCCGCAAAGAACGACTACGGGTCGTCGTTGTTTGCGGTGTCTGCCGCCGAGGGGCTGAGCTGGGCCGAAAACACCGGGGCGGTGGTGGCCGCATTCCCGCGCTACCACCCGCGATGGGCGTGGTGGTTGACGTCGGTGCCGGTGCTGCGCGAGTTCCTGGTCAGCAATCTCGTGCTGGTGCTCTCACCGCGAGAATGAAACATGTTCTCGTTTTGCTTCGGCTTCGGTAGGGTGGCGCCATGCCCGCCGGCGACGATGCAGAGCGGAGCGATGAGGAGGAGCGGCGGAATATGGCAGACATAAAGACCGAATACGACAAGCTTTTCATCGGCGGGAAATGGACCGAACCATCGACCGCCGAAGTCATCGAGGTGCACTGTCCGGCGACCGGCGAGTACTTCGGCAAGACGCCGCTGGCGGCGGCCGCCGATGTCGACGCCGCGGTCGCCGCGGCCCGCGCCGCTTTCGACAGTGGCCCTTGGCCCTCGACGCCGCCCAAGGAGCGCGCGGCCGTCATCGCCAATGTGGTCAAGCTGATGGAGGAGCGCAAGGAGCTGCTGAGCGCGCTGCTCGCCGGTGAGACCGGTCAGCCGGCGATGACGATCGAAACGATGCACTGGATGGGCTCGATGGGGGCGATGAACTTCTTCGCCGGCCCCGCTGTGGACCAAATCAAGTGGCGGGAGATCCGCAACGGCTCCTACGGTCAGACCATCGTCCATCGCGAGCCGATCGGCGTGGTCGGCGCGATCGTGGCCTGGAACGTGCCGCTGTTCCTGGCGGTCAACAAGCTGGGCCCGGCCCTGCTGGCCGGCTGCACGGTGGTGCTCAAGCCGGCCGCCGAAACCCCGCTGACCACAAACGCTTTGGCGGACATCTTCGCCGAGGCCGGCCTGCCCGAGGGCGTGCTGTCGGTGGTGCCCGGCGGTATCGAGACCGGCCAGGCACTGACCTCCAACCCCGACGTCGACCTGTTCACCTTCACCGGCAGCTCGAGCGTCGGCAAGGAGATCGGCCGGCGCGCCGCCGAGCTGCTCAAGCCGTGCACGTTGGAGCTCGGCGGAAAATCGGCGGCCATCCTCCTCGAGGATGTCGACCTGGCTTCCGCGATCCCGATGTTGGTGTTCTCCGGGATCATGAATACCGGGCAGGCCTGCGTTGGCCAGACCCGTATCCTGGCGCCGCGCTCGCGTTACGACGAAATCGTGGACGCGGTAAGCGCTTTCGTGCAGGCGCTGCCGGTCGGCCCGCCCTCGGACCCGGCCGCTCAGATCGGGTCGCTGATCTCGGAGAAACAGCGCGCCCGGGTCGAGGGTTACATCGCCAAGGGCGTCGAGGAGGGCGCGCGGCTGGTGTGCGGCGGCGGCCGTCCCGAAGGCCTGGACAACGGCTTCTTCGTGGAGCCCACGGTGTTCGCCGACGTCGACAACAAGATGACGATCGCCCAGGAGGAGATCTTCGGGCCGGTGCTGAGCATCATCGCCTACGACACCGAGGACGACGCGATCAAGATCGCCAACGACTCGGCGTACGGGCTGGCGGGCAGTGTGTGGACCGCCGACATCCCCAAGGGCATCGAGATCTCGGAGAAGATCCGCACCGGGACGTATGCGATCAACTGGTACGCCTTTGACCCGTGCTGTCCGTTCGGCGGCTACAAGAACTCGGGCATCGGCCGAGAGAACGGGCCAGAAGGCGTCGAGCACTTCACCCAGCAGAAGAGTGTGCTGATGCCGATGGGTTACACCGTCGACGCCTAGGTTCTCTGCGCCGAGCGTGAAGTTAGTTTCACGCTGGGCCGCGACCGTGAAGTTGGCTTCACGCTCGGCGGACTAGCGACCCTGGAAGTGCGCGTCCCGTCGCTCGATGAACGACTGCACGCCCTCGGCGGCGTCCTGGCTGGCGAAAAGCTCGGTGACGACGGGGCGCAGACGCTCGATCGCGGCCTCTTCACCCTGGGCGCGCGCCAGGTGCGCCGACGCCAGCGTGGCCCGCACGCCTAACGGCGCGGCACGCTCGGCGATCGTGTGGGCGATGTCGTGCGCCCGGGCCAGAGCCGCGGCCGCATCATCGGCCACCTCCTGGACCAATCCGATGCGGTGCGCCTCGGTGGCGTCGAACTCGTCGCCGGTGAGTAGCCAGCGCATGGCGTTGCCCCAGCCGGCCTCGCGGGGCAGGCGGATCGTCGCACCGCCGAACGGGTAAATCCCGCGGCGCACCTCGAGCTGGGTGAATCTGGTACCGACTGCAGCGATGCGGATGTCGGCGGCCAGCAGCAACTCGATGCCCAGCGTCATGCACCAGCCGTGTGCGACCGCGACCAGTGGTGTGGTCCACGTGCCATCCAGCCGCCACGGGTCCCGGCCGTCGTCGGGGAAGGGATTCTGACCGGAAGCGATGCCCGGGCCGACGTCGGCGAGATCCAGACCGGCGGTGAAGTGGTCGCCGTGCGCGAACAGCACCCCGGCGCGCACCGAGGTATCGGACTCCAGCAGCGCGTAGGCGCGGGAGAGATCGGCAAGCATCGCGCGGTCGAACGAGTTGCGTTTGTGCGGTCGGTTCAGGCCGATCAGCAAAACATCGCCGTCGCGCTCCAGCGACACAGTGTCTAGGGCGGGAAGGATCTGGCCGGCAGGGCGGTTGAACGTGTGTGCCATCGCCCAAGTGAATCTCAGTACGTGAAATTATGCAATAAAGCATAATCCTTAGGGTCTACTCAGCTCGATAGTGGACGCAAGCAATGACCTAGGTCACACGACTCCCCTGGTCTGCGCGTTTAGGTCCACTAACAACTTGCTTAGTAGACGAACGCCTTATATGATTCTCAGCATAATCATGAGCCGCCGGCCCCGGCGCATGAAAGCAGCACTAGGCCGGGAGAAAGATCATGTGGATCATCGAACTCAACGTCGCCGGCTATCAATTCACCCGTGAGGTGCCCGACCTGAAACGCCCGTCATTCCGGTTCAGCCCGCGCAACATGCACTGGCCGGTGTCGCGGCATTCGCACGCTGCATGACGTCAGCTCCCGGAGGTACGACAGTGCCTACCACTACCAGCGACATCGCGCCGGAAGCCGCGCCGGCGAAACGGGTCGGCACCCGGACCAAGATGCTCGTCAGCGCCGCCGAAGTGATGCGTGAGCGCGGGGCCGCCGGGGTCACCATCGACGCCGTGCTGGCGCGCAGCGGCGCCCCGCGCGGTTCGGTCTACTACCACTTTCCCGACGGGCGCACTCAGATCCTGAGCGAGGCGCTGCGGTATTCGGGTGATTCCATCACCGCAACGATCGACGCCGCCGCCGACCAGGGCGCCAGGACGTTGCTCCGCGAGTTCATCGAACTCTGGGAGCGCCTGCTGGCCGATGGTGACTTCCACGCCGGCTGCCCTGTAGTCGCGGCCGCGATCAGTGCGGACGAAATCGATCAGGATCTGACTATCGAAGCGGGCATGATCCTGGGCCGGTGGTGTACCGCATTGACCCAGGCATTCATCAAAGACGGCTTCGGCGACGACGACGCCGCCTCACTGGCGGTGATGTCGATCTCCGCGCTGGAAGGCGCGATCGTGCTGTCGCGCTCGACGCGCAGCGTCCGCCCGCTCAGCCAGGTTGGCGAACAGCTCGAATTCCTAATCAAGGCAAGGGAATTCGTTACCCGAAACGGAATTCCCGGCAAGCACGACGACGCGTAACCCCACCCGGGGCCACCCCGGTGAACCTCAGTCGCTCGCCGGTAGCGGCTTGACCTCTTTGAGCGCAAGCGCGGTCTGACCCACGCTCAGGCTTCCCGCGCCCGGCTTGGTCACCAGCACCTCGGCGCCGGCGTCATCGACATAACGCTTGCCCATCACGGTGCCCTCGGAGAAAGCCGGGTCGAGTTCGCCCGAGCGCTCGCCACCGATCGGCACCATCGGCACACCACCGCAGCGCAGGTCGTCGAGGCTGTCGGCGCTCCTGACGACGATGACCTGGGTGTCACACACCTGGCTGGTGAGGCGGGTTCCGTTCTTGATCATGATTTCGTCCTCTGCTTACTGCTCGGCCGGCGCGGCCTGCAATCCTTCGATGATCTCCCTGCGCAGCACCTTGCCCGTGGGTGTGGTCGGCAGCTCGTCGCGAAACACTACGCGGTCGGGGGTACGCGAACCGCGCAAACTCTTCCGGACGTGCTCCCGCAATTCCTCGGCATCGGGTTCGGCGCCGGGCCGCGGTACCACCACGGCAACGATCGCCTGTCCCCACTGCGCGTCTTCGACACCGACCACGGCGACGTCGCGCACCGCGGGGTGTTCGACGAGCACCTCCTCCAACTCGGCGGGCGCGATGTTCTCGCCGCCGCGGATGATGGTGTCGTCGCTGCGTCCGCCAATGAACAGAAAGCCCTCGTCGTCCAGCATCGCGATGTCTTTGGTTGGGAACCAACCGTTTTCGTCAAGCACCGAGCCGATCCCGGTGTACCGGCCGGAGACCTGCTCGCCGCGCACGAAGAGCTCGCCGGTCTCACCGGCGGCCAGCACCTTGCCCTGGTCATCGCGGATCTCCAGCTCGATGCCGGGCACCGGGCGGCCCACCGAACCCAGCCGCTTGACGACGGTCACGTCCGCCGCGGATTGCGCCGCGCGGTGGTCGTCAGGAGTCAGCACCGCGATCGTCGAGCTCGTCTCGGTCAGCCCGTAGGCGTTGACGAAGCCGACAGCCGGCAGCAGCTCGAGTGCCCGGCGGACCAAGGGCAGGCCGACCTTCGAGCCGCCGTAGGCCAGGTTGCGTAGCGACGTCAGCTCATGGCCGCCCGCCTCGAGCACGGTGACGACGCGGTCCAGCATGGTGGGCACCAACGTCGCGGTGGTCACGTGCTCGGCGTTGATCAGCCGCACCCATTCGTTCGCATCGAAGTTGGGCAGGTAGACCATCTTGCGGCCGGCGTACAGGTTCGACAGTGCGGCGCCGACCCCGGCGATGTGATACGGCGGCACGCAGATCAATGCCGCGTCTTGGTCACCGGCCGAATCGAATTCGACGGTTCCGGTGACGTAGCTGGTCAGGTTGTTGTGCGAGAGTTCGACGGCCTTGGGCTGCGACGTGGTGCCCGACGTGAACAGCACGATCGCCACGGACTCCGGGTCGGGGAACTCGGCGGCCGGCTCGCTGTCGCGCGCGGCCGCCAGGAATTCGTCGGACGACATCACCCGATCGGACGCGTCCCCGATCATGTCCCGGTAGCGGTCGTCGACGACCACCAGGGGTTCGGGCAGCCGCTCGAGCAGCGCCTGGATGCC
>DASYJS010000225.1:0-11716 GCA_035996225.1 Mycobacterium sp.
CGCCGCGGGTCCATTCGGCGGCGATAGCGGCCAATGACGGGTCGATCGCCGTCCGCACCAGAGGTGTGTCTTCGTCGGTACGGCCGATCTCAGCTACCAACCCGGCCTTGTCGATCATGTCGGCCAGGGCCGAGGCGCGCCACAGCTGATCCACGACCACCGAGAGCCGGGCACCACGGGCGTCGGCCGCTCCAACCGTCACGATCTGGCCAGAGGCCGCCAGCACCCCACACAGATCGGCGACCGCAGGCGGCACCGCCTCCGCTGTGAAGAAGGAAAGCTGGCTCACCACACCGACAGTAAGCCAGGTCGCCCATCCTCGCTTCGAGGCATTCGGCGCGGCGACCGACCTGGCGGGTCAGCCGCTTCGCCCCGAAGCTGCGGATGAGTGAATAGATAGTGAAAACCCCCCGGTGGAACCCGCTGAGCGGTTGTACGGGGGGTTTTCGTCAGAATCTGCTCGATCTAGACGGAGCGGACTCCGGTGGCCTGGGGGCCCTTAGGGCTATGGCCGATCTCAAACTCGACCTTCTGGTTTTCTTCGAGGGTGCGGAAGCCCGAACCCTGGATCTCCGTGTAGTGGACAAAAACATCCGCGGAACCATCTTCGGGGGCGATGAAGCCGAACCCCTTCTCCGCGTTGAACCACTTCACAGTTCCCTGTGGCATTTCTCGATCTTTCCTTTTCTTCAAGGTGCGGTGCACCGCGTTTCGGCGCACCGGGCCCGTTGTCACCGCCATACCTCACGGAGTCGTCGGAACGTCACCCGACCGTTAACCTCGCAGGAACCGCGGGTCGCAACGTCGATCCTGCGAAAGTTTGACACGAACACAGAAGCTACGACCGCAAACAGTCAACCATGTTCATCGCCTCGGCGACAGACTTGTATCGCTGACGGATTCTTGGAGGGTATGAGGTGGCGAGTTTCGGCGCCGAGCTGCTCGCCGTCGCGCTCGCCGGTACCGCGCCGGGCGAGCATCCGCTCCGCCACGTGGCGGAGCTGGCGGCCCGCAGCGGTCGGCCCCATAGTTGGCCGGAGTGGGCCGAACCCGACGTTATTGCGGCCTTTACCGGCCGTGGCATCAGCGCGCCGTGGTCACACCAGGCGCAGGCCGCCGAATTCGCCCACGCCGGCCGTCATGTCGTGGTCAGCACCGGCACCGCGTCGGGCAAGTCGCTGGCTTATCAACTGCCCGTTCTCAATGCGCTGGCGACCGATCCGTTGGCCCGGGTGCTATACCTGTCGCCGACGAAAGCCCTTGGCCACGACCAGTTGCGCGCCGCGCACGCACTGACTTCCGCTGTCCCGCGGCTGGCCGACGTTGCGCCCACCGCCTACGACGGCGACAGCCCCGCCGAGGTTCGCCGCTTTGCGCGCGAGCGTTCCCGATGGCTGTTTTCCAATCCCGACATGATCCATTTGTCGATTTTGCGAAATCATCCGCGCTGGGCCGTTTTGCTGCGCGGCCTGCGCTTCGTGATCGTCGACGAATGCCATTACTATCGCGGCGTTTTCGGTTCGAACGTGGCGATGGTACTGCGCCGGCTGTTGCGGCTGTGTGCGCGTTATTCGACAGTGCCAACGGTGATTTTCGCCAGCGCGACGACGGATTCGCCGGGCACGACGGCCTCCGAGCTCATCGGGCTGCCCGTCGAAGAGGTCGCCGAAGACGGCTCGCCCCAAGGTGCCCGCACCGTGGCGTTGTGGGAGCCCGCGCTGCGCACCGACGTCACCGGTGAGCACGGTGCCCCGGTGCGCCGTTCCGCCGGCGCGGAGGCGGCGCGGGTGATGGCCGACCTGATCGCCGAGGGAGCGCAGACCCTGACCTTCGTTCGTTCCCGGCGCGCTGCCGAATTGACCGCTTTGGGTGCCCAGGCGCGGCTGGACGACGTTGCTGCGGACCTGTCGCACACCGTGGCGTCCTACCGGGCGGGATATCTCGCCGAGGACCGCAACGCGCTGGAGCGTGCCCTGGCCGAGGGCCGACTGCGCGGCTTGGCCACCACCAACGCGCTGGAGTTGGGTGTCGACATCGCCGGGCTGGACGCGGTGGTGCTTGCCGGTTTTCCTGGGACGGTTGCTTCGTTCTGGCAGCAGGCCGGCCGCTCGGGCCGGCGCGGCCAGGGTGCGCTGGTGGTGCTGATCGCCCGTGACGATCCGCTGGACACGTATCTGGTCCACAATCCCGCGGCGCTGCTGGACAAACCGGTCGAGCGCGTGGTCATCGACCCGGGGAATCCCTATATTCTCGGACCCCAACTGCTCTGTGCCGCAACAGAATTGCCCCTCGAGGAGGCGGAGGTCCGGGACTTCGGCGCCGTACAAGTGGCCGAGGGGCTGGTCGACGACGGCCTGCTGCGCCGGCGCAACGGCAAGTACTTTCCCGCGCCCGGCCTAGAACCACATGGCGCGGTGGACATCCGGGGCTCGGCCGGCGGCCAGATCGTCATCGTGGAGGCCGACACCGGGCGACTGCTGGGCAGCGCCGGGGCCGGTCAGGCCCCCGCCTCGGTGCATCCCGGAGCCGTATACCTGCACCAGGGCGACAGTTACGTCGTTGATTCGCTGGATTTCGAGGGCGGAATCGCCTTCGTGCACGCCGAGGATCCCGGCTATGCAACGTTCGCGCGCGAAATCACCGACATTAACGTCACCGGCAGCGGCGAACGATTGACTTTCGGTCCGGTAACCCTGGGCGTCGTGCCGGTCAGGGTCACGCACCAGGTCGTGGGTTACCTGCGGCGGCGCCTTTCCGGGGAGGTAATCGATTTCATCGAGCTGGACATGCCGGAACATGTTCTCGACACCACCGCGGTCATGTACACCATCACTCCGGAGGCATTGGAGCGCAACGGGATTGACGCGCCGCGGATTCCCGGCTCGTTGCATGCCGCCGAACATGCCGCCATTGGGCTGCTGCCGTTGGTGGCCAGCTGCGACCGCGGTGACATCGGCGGAATGTCCACCGCGCTCGGTCCGCTAGGTGAGCCCAGTGTTTTCGTCTACGACGGGTATCCCGGTGGGGCGGGATTCGCTGAACGCGGCTTCCGGCAGGCACGCACCTGGTTGAGCGCGACCGCGGCGGCCATCGAAGCGTGTGAATGCCCGATGGGTTGTCCTTCGTGCGTGCAGTCCCCCAAGTGCGGCAACGGTAACGACCCGTTGGACAAGGCGGGAGCTGTGCTGGTGCTGCGACTAGTGCTTGCGGAGTTGCCGTAGGGATCGCGCTGAGCAACTTAGCGGACGGCGACCGACCCCTCGACGGTCGACCTCCACGGATCTGCACACAACAACCGCCGAGTGCGTTTCCTTTTGACTGAAGAAACGCCAGCGTGCTGTCTCAAAGCGCGACCAACGGCCGGAGCAGAAAACTATCAAGGCTGTGATGGCGTTTGCAAACTTATCAGTAACTTGTGGGCGGCGAAGGCGGATTCGCGGGATCCCGAACTGGTGTTGCCACGTTGTTTGCTGCAGCGGTGACCGCATGCCCGGGGAACCCTAGCGCCCGCTTAGCGCCCTAAAATTGACCGCATGGCCCACGAATGGTTGCTCGTGGAGACACTGGGGGACGAACCCGCCGTGGTAGCGCAGGGGCGGCAACTCAAGAACCTGGTCCCGATCACAACCTTCCTTCGCCGCAGTCCCCATCTCGCCGCGGTCCGGACTGCGATCGCTGAGTCGATGCGCACCGGCCAGAGCCTGACCAGCATCACCCCGAAGCGCGACCGCGTCATCCGCACCGAACCGGTGGTGATGTCCGACGGCTGTATCCACGGTGTACATGTGTGGACCGGCCCTGCCGACATGGAACCGCCCGAGCAGCCCACCGCCGGCCCGCTGAAGTGGGATCTGACCCTTGGTGTGGCCACCGACACCCGTGAGTCGCTGGCCATCAGCGGTAAGAATCCCGAAGTCGAAGTCACCTTTGGCCGAGCGTTTGCGGAAGATCTTCCTTCGCGCGAACTCAATCCGAACGAAACCAAGGTACTTGCGATGGCAGTCAAGGCAGAGCCGGGCGAGACGCTGTGCAGCACCTGGGATCTTACCGATTGGCACGGAACGCCGATCCGGATCGGTTTCGTAGGGCGCAGTGCGATGGAGCCCGGACCAGACGGCCGGGACCACCTGGTTGCCCGGGCGATGAACTGGCGTGCCGAGCTCAAGGGCCCGGTGGTGTCCACCGATGACCTGGCTCTGCGAATCCTCAACGGGCTGCGGGAGGCAGGAGTCCACCGGGCACTCGTCGACCTCAAGAACTGGACACTGTTGAAATGGCTCGACGAGCCCTGCACCTTCTATGACTGGCGGGGCGCCGACAAGGACAGGCCGAAGGTCCATCCCGACGACGTGTCCCAGATGTCGGCCATGACCAAGGAATTCAGCAACGGGACAACCAGCCGTGTCCTTCGGATGCGCGGCTTCGACGGCGATTGGGTGCCGGTGCACGTGACGGCCAACCAAGTGGAGCTCGAACCCGATACCTTCGTCGGGCTGGTCTCGCTGCGACTGCCCAGCGACGAAGAGCTCGCCGCCGCCAGACTGCCAGAAGGCCCTGGCGACAACGGCTGATTACGCCACGTCGGCCGGCCCGGCCCGCGCGGCGGCTTCGGCTACACCGGCAAACGCCGCTGCCACGTGGACGGTGACGACGACGTCGAGCTCGTCAACCCGGCATTCGACGTCGTCGACCCGCATTGCGCGGGCCACCGTGCTTGCCTGGGCGCAGGCTGCCTCGGCTCCGGAGGGCAGCCGCGCCGCGGCGGCCAACGCGGCCAGATCGGCAGCCGCCTGCGCACGATGGCGTGCCACCACCACGGCGCCGACGTATGCGCACGCGCAAGCGACGCACAGCAGTACCGCAAGCATCGCCGCCGCGAGCACGGTCGCCGAACCGCGGTCATCCCGACGGCTCCGCCGCTGAGACCGCTCTGGCTCGAATATCCAACGTAGGCAGGATGTTTGAGTGGGCGATGACCGTCGCGACAAGGAAGCCTCCGTCGCGGTGCACTTGGACCCGCGCTCCGCCCGGCGCGATACGGCGCGCCGCCTCGACCGCCGAGCGTTCGTCACCGCGCGCAGCAAGTCGGGCGGCCTCGCGCGCGGCATCGACACAGCGCACCTGCATTGACACCGCCGTGATACCGGCCAGGCACAGCACCAGCACCACGACCAGCGCGGCGATCGCCAATGCCGCTTCCACGGTGCTTGCTCCAGCACAGCCGACTAGACCTTGGTGTTGAGTGCGCGACCGATGATGTTGGTCAACGCCGACACGATTGAGTCGCCGGTGACCACGGTGTAGAGGATCGCTCCGAAAGCGGCCGCAGCTATTGTGCCGATGGCGTATTCGACCGTGGACATCCCCGAATCGTCGGCAGCCAAGGCCGTCATCCGAGTCAGGAATACCCGAAACCTGTTGATCACCAATGCATCCTCTCTGTTGCGGTCTTCGCCCGCCCTTCACAGCAAACCCGACTGCAGGACATCTCCGGCCAGGCCCGCCACCACCGGGACAATGCCCAGGCAGACAAACGCCGGCAGGAAGCACAGTCCGAGTGGTCCGGCGATCAGCACACCCGCCCGCTCGGCGGCCGCCGCGGCGGTGTGTGCGGCGTCGTGACGAGACTGGTCGGCCAGTCCGGCGACGCCGCCGGCCAGCGCCGCACCCGACGACGCTGACCGTCGCGCCAGTCGCAGTAGCGCATCGGTCTGCACGTCCACCGTCGACGTCCCAGTGTCCGGTGAGATCGACCATGCGACAGTCGGATCGGCGCCCAGCGCCAACAGATCGGCGGCCCGCCGCAACACCCGGGCCAGCTTCGGTGGCGCGGACGCGGCGGTCGCGGCCGCCGCAGTCGACACGGCCATTCCGGCCTCCAGGCACACGGCGAGCACGTCCAGGCTCGATGCGACGGCCAGCGGGTCCGGTCCAGGACCCGGCACGTCCGGCGGCCCGGGCCGAAGCCGTTGCGCACGAAGCGTTGTCCCGGCGCGCGCGCGTACCGCCGAGGGGCCGGGCCCGATCAATAACGCCACGGCCAGCAATACCGCCGCGGCACTCACGACTCGACTCCCGCTCGCTCGATGATCCGGTCCGACCACAGCAGCCCGCCGCACGCCAGCATCGACCCGACAACCAGCAACCACCCGCCCGCGTGCCCGCTCAGTAGGAAGCTCAGCGGTCGGGCCCCGATCAGTTGGCCCAGCAGGACGCCCAGCACCGGCAGGCCCGCCAGTATCGCCGCGGTGGCACGCGCCCCTGCCATCCCCGAGGCAACTCGCGCCGAGAACCGTTGATGTTCAACGATATCGCGTTGCGCGGTACGCATCAGGCCCGCGATTGCGAGCCCGTGGTCACTGGCCAGCTGCCAGCACACGGCCAGTCGATGCCAATGCGTGGGTTGGGCCGACGATCGTGCCGCGGCGCGCAGTCCGGCCCCGACATCGGCGCCCAATCGTGCGCGGGCCGCGACCGCGCGCAGCGACATGGCAACCCCGCCAACAGTTTCGTCGGCCGCCACATCGAAGGCGTGCACCGGATGCGAACCCACGCGCAGTTCGCCGACCAAGACATCGAGCGCGGCTTCCAACGTCCGGCCCTCCTCGGTGGCGCGCCGGATACGACGACGCCGGCGGTAACGCAGGCTCGCTGTGGCCGCCACCACCACGGCGGCGAGGACCGTCGTCAGCGGCAGCAACGTCGCGGCCGCAACAGCGGTGCAGGCGGTGAGGCAGCCGGCCCCGCGCGCGCCAACCGTGACCCGTCGGCATGGTGTCGCCGCGGCCAGTCGCCGCCGCGGTGACGACGGAAAGACCAAGAGCGCCAACGCCAACAGCAATCCAGCTGCCGCGATGCCGTTCATGCCGGCAGCCGGCTTCGCAGTAAGCGATACAGCTCGTCCGCGTCGTCGGTGATGCCCCGCTCCGCGTGCCACACTGTAACCGCCCGGACTCGCCCGTCGATGTGGCGCAGCACCGCGATCTCGGCGAGCCGGCGCCGACCGGTCCGGTCCCGGGCGACGTGCAGCAGCACCTGCACCGCGGCGGCGAGCTGGCTGTGCAACGCGGCACGATCCAGACCGCCCAGTGCGCCCAACGCTTCCAACCGGGCGGGGACCTCGCCCGGATTGTTGGCATGCACGGTTCCCGCCCCACCGTCATGGCCGGTGTTCAGCGCCGCCAACAGGTCGACCACTTCGGCGCCCCTGACCTCGCCGACCACGATGCGGTCAGGGCGCATTCGCAGGGCCTGCCGGACAAGTTGGCGCACCGGAACCTCGCCCACGCCTTCGACATTGGCGCACCTCGCAACCAGCTTGACCAGATGCGGATGACGGGGCGCCAATTCGGCGGCATCCTCGACGCACACGATCCGCTCGGTCGGCGATACGGCGCCCAGCATCGCCGCCAGCAAAGTCGTCTTGCCGGCGCCGGTGCCACCGCAGACCAGGAAGGCCAACCGGGCCGCGATGATGTCGGCCACCAGTGCCACGGCCGCGGGCTCGATCGCGCCTGCCGCGGTCAGGGCCGCCAGATCCTGCGTGGCCGGCCGCAAGACCCGCAGCGACAAAGAGGTGCCTGCGGCCGCCACGGGCGGCAACACCGCGTGTAGCCGGACCGCGAACCCGCCGGCGCCGATGCCGGTCAGCTGGCCGTCGACCCAGGGCTGCGCGTCGTCGAGACGCCGACCGGCGGCCAACGCGAGCCGCTGTGCCAACCTTCGCACCGCCGCCTCGTCGGCAAACCGGATGTTGCTGCGTCGCAAACCGTTTCCATCGTCGACCCAGACGGCGTCCGGCGCGGTGACCAGGACGTCGGTGGTGCCGTCCGCGCACAGCAGCGGTTGGAGGATGCCGGCGCCGGTCAGTTCGGTCTGTAGCACCCGAAGATTGGTGAGGACCTCGGTGTCTCCGAGCATCCCGCCGGATTCGGCCCGAATCGCGGCGGCCACCACGTTGGGCCTCAGCGGGGCGGACTCGGAAGCCAGCCGCTCACGCACGCGTTCAATCAGCGAGCCGCTCACGCCGCCCTGGCTTTCGGTGCGGATCTCGCGCGTGGCAGCACCGCAAGCACCCGGCGAGCCGCCCCCGTCAGCGCGGATCGTGGTCCCAGGCGCAGGCCGCCGTGTTCCAGCTGCTCGGCCAGTTGCGGCTGAGCCTTCATCGACGCCAGTAGCGGCAGGCCGGTGATGTCCGCGACTTCAGCTGCCCGCAATCCGCCCGGCGACGGGCCCCGAACGACCAACCCGAGGTTGGGATTGATCGCGGCCAGCACCGGGGCCATCGCAGCGGTCGCCGCGCACGCCCGCACATCGCACGGGCTCACCACGACGACAAGGTCGGCGGCATCCAGCGCGGCTTGGGTGGCGTCGGTCAGACGACGGGGCAGATCGCACACAACGGTGACTCCCCCGCGGCGGCCCGCATCGATGACGGCGTCCACCGGCCCGGCATCCAGCTCGTAGCTGCGGCGCGTGCCGGACAGCAAGCTGACGCCGTGCAGTCTCGGCAGGGCGTCGTGCACCGCCGACCAGTTGAGGCGTCCGCGCTGTATGGCCAAGTCCGGCCAGCGCAAACCCGGTGTCGTCTCACCGCCGAGCAACAAATCGACGCCGCCGCCCCATGGATCGAGATCCACCAGTAGCGCGTCGGTTGCCGCGCGCGTCAGAGCGGCAGCGAGCATCGACGCGCCGGCCCCGCCGCAACCGCCGATCACCGCGACGACCTCGCCGCGTAACCCGTCGTCGCGAATCGATTCAGCGGCTTCGGCAAGTTCGCGGATCAATTCATGTTCCTGCGCGGGCAGGCTCAGCACGTGTTGGGCGCCGACCGTAATGGCGGCCGCCCAGGTGGGCGTCGCGGGTTCGGCGACGGTCACCACGCTGACGTGAGCACGGCGCGGCAGACCCGCGCGCCCGCAGCGGTCCGCGGCCGCCTCATCGAGGACCACTGCCGCGGCGGCCGTCCAGGTTTTCCTGCCGACCGCCGAACCGCCGGCGTGCACGACTCGAACACCGACCGCCGCGGCCACCCGGTCCAGCTCGTCGCGCAAGTTCGCGTCGGTCAGCATCGCCAAAACGCCCGCGGAACCCCGCGCTTGGGTGCCGGTGGTGATAGTCACCCAACCACCGTGCGGGCAGCTCAGGATGGGACACTAGTCCCAAAGCCGGATTTGTGGAGAGAGACGCGAGTGTGCACAAAGACTTCGGGTAGCCGCCGGCTTGCCCGATGAATAACACCGTGCCCGCAACGCGCTGGAGGTTGTGCCAGAAGGGGGGATTGTCGGGAAAAATACCCCAGAAAAGGGACGACCCCCGCCAGGGGGGGAGGAGGCGGAGGTCGTCGTGCATCAGCCCCGGGGGGTCGGGCTGATACACCTCGGCTTAGGCCGAGTAATGCTTACTATACACACGACAGTGGGGAGTGTCGCAAGTAGATGTTTTTTTCAGAACAACACTTTGAGCCGCAAAAACACCGTTGGCCTCGTCTGTTACACCCTGCTCAGGCGCGTTTTGCGGACAATCCCGCGGAGTAGTGGCCCGACCGCCCTATGCTGTGTCGGTGACCGTCTCCGACCCGGACGCGAATCAGCAACCCTCGGCGCAGACACCCGCAACCGGCACTCCGCACGCCCGCACCGCGGCCTTCTTCGACCTGGATAAGACGATCATCGCCAAGTCCAGCACCCTGGCGTTCAGCAAACCGTTCTTCAACCAGGGACTGCTCAACCGGCGCGCCGTGCTGAAGTCCAGCTACGCCCAATTCATCTTTTTGCTCTCTGGCGCTGATCATGACCAGATGGACCGAATGCGTACCCACATGACCAACATGTGCACCGGTTGGGACGTCGCTCAGGTCAAGTCGATCGTCAACGAAACGCTGCACGACATCATGACTCCGCTGGTGTTCGCTGAAGCCGCGGACCTGATCGCCGCGCACAAATTGTGCGGCCGCGACGTCGTCGTGGTCTCCGCCTCCGGCGAGGAGATCGTGGCGCCGATCGCCCGCGCGCTCGGGGCGACCCATGCGATGGCGACCCGGATGGTCGTCGAGGACGGCAAGTACACCGGCGAAGTCGCCTTCTACTGCTACGGCGAGGGCAAGGTGCAGGCGATCCGCGAGCTGGCCGCCCGCGAGGGCTATCCGCTGGAACACTGCTACGCCTACTCGGACTCGATCACCGACCTGCCCATGCTCGAGGCCGTCGGGCATCCGAGTGTGGTCAATCCCGACCGCGGTTTGCGCAAAGAAGCCACCGAACGCGATTGGCCCGTCTTGAGTTTCTCCCGACCGGTGTCGCTGCGAGACCGGATTCCGGCGCCGTCAGGAGCGGCGATCGCCACCACGGCCGCCGTGAGTATCACCGCGCTGGCCGCCGGTGCGGTCACCTACTCGCTGTTGCGCCGTTTCGCGTTCTAGTGCCGGCCGGTCCTCGACGCCGCCGCAAGTCCCCGCCCTAGCAAACTTGTTACGCGCTCGATCGCTACCGGCTTTGCAACATTCGCAGAATTGGGCCTTGCTGTGCTAAGGGTCTAGTAGTACAAAGGAGACACGGAAGCCCGGTAAGGCCAAGATCGATCCGGAAGAGAAGGTTCGTTCTCCCGACCCGGGCGCCCAGCACGGTACTCGGCACCCACGCGGAGTCATAGCCGCGATAATGGCAGAAGTGTTGTGGGCCTGCGTAATTGCGAAAAGCAGAAAGTATGAGCACCCCTTGGGTGGGGTTGCAGCTTGAAGCGTCGCAAGATCGCCGAGGCCACCCACACAACCCCAGAGATGCACGCTTGGTAACCGAGTTCCGTGCTAGCGGGCGGCGGACCGAATATTTCGGAACGCCGCCCGCTCTACATGTCTGGACCCGTTTTCACAGGTACCGCTCAACTCTTGCCCGGCAACGACTCGGCGATCGACAACGCCTCTTGCGCGCCGGCCTGCATCGCCCGGCAACACAACACCAACCAGGCCCCGACGCCTCCCGGCGTGCCGTCGGCGAATCCGCTTGCGGCCGCCCGGTACTCCCCGGGTTTGCGCATCCAGCCCACCTCGGGCACACCAAGACCGTGCGGATCCAGCCCGCTCGCGATCGTCACCACCCGAGACACCGCGCGTGCCACCACGCCATCCGCGCTGCCAAAGGGCTTGAGCGTCAACAGTTCTCCGTGCGCAACCGCGGCGATCACCGGCGCCGGAACCTGCGTGCGACCGGTCACCAATTCGGCAAGTAGCTCAAGACGCGGCCCGACCTCGGGATCGGCCCGGGGTCGGCCCAGCTGGTCGTCATCGACCTGATCGGCCGCCGCCAGCATGTGCAGCCGGGCCAGCGCCTGCAACGGAGCCCTCCGCCAAACGCCGACTAATGCGCCCCCGCCGCCCTCCAGTGCCTGGGCCACCCGCAGCGCTCCGCCGAACACCAGATCGCTGACCCCTGAATTGTCCGCTAAATCCTCGAACCGCACGGGGCCGCCATCGAGCACCGATGAGGCGCGCGCCGCCCGCAACGCGGCTTCGGCGGCAGTAACCGGCCAGCCCCGCAGATTGGCCCGATGGCGGTGGGCGCGGCCCAACGCGTCGCGGGCCCGGTCACTGGCCTCGGCGACGCCGGGGAGCTCCATCAGCGGGGCCAGTGGGTCTGCCGTCACAGCTTGCCAACCTAGCGGGGCGGGGCGGCCACGCCGGGAATGGCCTCCAACAATTGGCGGGTGTACTCATGGTCGG
>DASYJS010000226.1:0-12540 GCA_035996225.1 Mycobacterium sp.
GTGATGTAGAAGATGTCGTAGAGCCACCAGCCGATGACCGGGAACACGACACCGGCGTAGCGCACGTCGGCGAACATTGTCATGTTGAAGATGTAGGCGGACCAGATCACCACGCCCATCCAGCAGGTGACGACCATCCACTGATGACCCCAGCGCTTCATCTGCAAGAACCCGATCGCCGCGGCAACCCGCATGGAGAACACGGTGAGGATCAACCCCGCCACATAGGCTTTCTCGCCCGGCCCCGCCGCGCCGCCGACCCAGAGTTCGTTGTAATGCCAGAAGTAGCCCGCATCGAACATGTTGCCCCACCCGACCATCAGCACGCGGTTGATCAGCGTGTGGTTGGCGACCAGGTCCAAGGCCCAGCCCAGACTGTTGAGCATGCCGTCGATCAGGACCAGATAACCGATCAGGGTCACGATCATCGGCCGAACCGACAGGCCGGCGCGCAAGGCTTGGCGCTGCAGCACCACCCCGCGCATGAAAATGGGAAACCCGATGAGACCCGGAGCCCACATGCCCATCAAGGCGGCGCCGACGATCATCCACTTATCGGCACGACGCTGCGCTTGGCGGGACTCGTCGTGGTGATCCTCAAAGCTGACTGAGTCACCCGTCTGAGCGGGCTTGGTGGTTCCGTTGCCGGAAAGCCGGTTGATCAGAGGGAGATTCACAGGTCCCACCACCCTCGAGCAAATGACATATAGAGCTGGATTCCGAACATCACCAGCAAGTAGCCGTAGATGGCTATTTGGAAGACGATGAGCGCCCTCTTGCGCTTCTGCTCCTGTTGGTCCATGTCGAGTTGCTCCTTTCTATTACGTGCTCGAGGCGTCAGCGACGGCCAGGCTGGCCGCCGCAACTTCACGCAGACCGTCGGTGATCGCGCCGTCCGTGCTCAGCGGGGCGAGGATGCAAGCTTCGGCAGCCTCGAGTTCGGTTGCGCCGCCGGCGATCAACTGGGCCGCAGTTACTAAAACCCGGGTGGACGGCGGCTCGAAATGAAACGCCTCATCCGCGGTGCGAATGGCGATCGCGCACCGCACAAGCCGCATCGCCGTGGCCATTTCGACGCCCGCCTCCGCGCGGATCACCTCCGCCTCGCGATCGGCCGGTAGATAGTTCATCGGCAGCGTGACGAACCGTTGGCGGAAGGACGGTTTGAGCTCCTTGAGTGAGCTGCGATAGGCGGGGTTGTAGGAACACACGAGCATGAATGTCTCTGGCGCTTCGACAACCTCGTTGGCCCGGTCCAGGTACAGGGAGCGGCGGTGATCGGTCAGCGAATGCAGGATCGCCAACGAGTCGTGACGGGCCTCCACGACCTCGTCCAGGTAGCAGATCGCACCGGCCTTGACCGCTCGGGTGAGCGGTCCGTCGGTCCACACGACATCCCCACCGGTCACCATGAATCGGCCGACGAGGTCCGAGCTGGTGAGGTCGTCGTGGCAGCTGATCGTGACCACGGGCCGTCGCAACAGCACACCCATGTGCTCGACGAACCGGGTCTTCCCGCACCCCGTCGGACCGGTGAGCATCACCGGGATGTGCCGGTGAAAGGCCAACTCGAACAGCTGAACTTCGTTGCCGTTCGCGAAATAGGTCTCGGTGGTCATCGCTGCCCTTATGTTCGGAGGCTCGTTGTGGATCATGCGGCGACGAGCTCACGATGCACGTGAGCGAGCACGCGCGGGAGCTCCTCGACTCGTCGGATGCGCTGGGACCGGCGGGGCCCGAACACTTCTGGGAGGGGGTCGACCCGGGTCGGGCCGACGCCGACGTAGTACATGCAGACGCCTGCGTCGTTGGCCTCCTCGACCGCGTGCGCCGCATCGGCCCAGGCGTATCGGCCCTCGTAACCCTCGTCGGACATCAGGCCGTCACCGATAACGATGAGTAGACGTCGCTCGGAGGGTTGCGCGAGAAGTCGACTCGTCAGGTGGCGCAGCGGCGCGCCGAGCCGGGTGTAGCCACCGGTCTGAAGCCCGAGGCCGCTCGGCGGTATGAACCGGGGGTCCCCGAAGTCCTTCAGGCAGCGGACCTCGACTCGGTGTCGCGTGTTTCCGGTGAACACGAAGATGCCGTGCCGCTCGCGGGCATTGCTCATTGCGCGCGAAAGCGCATCGGCGCAAGCTAATTCCAGTCGGAAGATCCGGCCACCGTGCACTCCTAACGACGAACTCCCGTCCAAGAGCAACGCGGTCGTAACGTCGCGGCTGCTGGGCAGCAGTTCGCGGAAGATGCGTGGCTCGCTCGCCTCGCCGGTCGCGGTGTCGATGTAGTGCCTGACGTATTGTTCGACATCCAGATCGGAGCCGTCTTCGAGGCGATTCTTCATCGCGCGATGGGTGTGTTCTTCAAACCACTTCCGAAGGTCGGCGGGTATGGGGCCGGGCTGGCGACCGCTGCTGGTGTTTGCCCGCTCGAGAACGGCGACGTGGTCCCGCATAAAACTCTTTGTCCATGCATTCCACTCGGGGTACGGAACGCCGGGTCGGTGATCTGGGGTGATGTCGAGGTCGTTGTCCTGGGGTCGACTTGGCGGCGGCAGGTTGGGGTTACGCACCCTGCCGTCGCCGCCCACGGGCACGGAGTGCGCCCGCGGAAGCTGCTTCTTCCTCGTGGTCCAAGGCAGCCTGCCGAAGCTGCGTCGCAACCTGTCGGACAATCCCTGCGGCGCCGTGTAGGCCGACGGCAAACTGCCCAACAGAGGATGAACGCCTACCGGTTGGCCGGTGCCCGCCAGTGCGATCGCGCGGTTGAGCATCTCCGCTGCGTCCATGTCGCCGGGCGCGATCTCGAGATCTGGCAGGATTCGCCGGATTTCGGTCAGCAGCCCGGGCCAGCTTGACGCGATCCATCCCACAGCGACCCCGGCCTCGATGAGCGTCAACGCGCTCAGTTCACGGGCCGACAGCTTATCCAGCCGGTACTGCACAATTCGATCCTTCGACGGTGAACACTGAAGTGCCACACCGCATGTCAAGCTTCTGCGCGTCCAGTCGCGGACCACCGGTGGATAGGGAACGTAGACGAAGTCGAGCGCCGAGCTCAAGCCGAAGCGGCGCTTGTCGCCAGTGACCAGGCGCACGCCCTCGCGACGCTGCTGGCTCAAGGCAACCGCCGTTAGCGCGCAACTGCGCTCGATCGCCATCGCGCGCGCATCAGAGAGCTCGGTCATTACGTCTCAGAACGTGCCGAGGCTAGAGAACATCCAGTACCAGAACCAGATGATCAGGCCGGTGCCGCCCCAAGCGGCGACATAGCGAAGGATCTCCCAGATCCAATCCATTTCCAGACCTCCTTGATAGTTGGTGCATTCGCGATGAAATCAACGAACCTCGAGACCGCGTACCGCGGATGCGACCAACTTGGCCAGCATCACGTCGCGGGTGTCGATATTGTCCGTGGTGGTCAGCACGCCGTAGATACCGAGAAGGAAGAACGTCGCGCTGTAGAAGGCGTCGACTTCCGGATGGACTTCGTCGTCGCCGCGGGCCCGCTCGATCTCTCGGACCAGCAGCACGATTACGGGATGATCAGTCCATCCGTCAGAATCGGGGCGCGACGGTGAGAAGTGAAGCGCTAGCAGTTCTTTGAAGAGCCGTCGGCCGAGCAGCCGCTCTAACCCCAGCACAAGGCGAGTGACCTCGGCCAACGCGGCGTCCAGGTCGTGGTTTTCTCCCAGAAAGCTGGCGAATTCGGCGGCGATGCGCGCCTCTTCTCGTCTCTCCAACTCGAGCAGCACGTGCTCTTTGGTGGGGAAATGAAAGTAGAAGGTGCTGTGCGCAACGCCGGCGGCGGCAACGACCGCACCCACATCAGCTCCCGCCATGCCCGAATGCGTGAACTCGGCTATCGCGGCGCCCAGGATGCGTTGACGCGTCTGCAGCCGGCGCGTCTCGCGGGCGGAGTGCTTGACCTGCGGCGTCATCGTGTCTCTTTGTAGCCCATTGGCTGACCTAAGTCAATGGTGAAGGTTGGGCCAGGAAGCAGTCTGTGGCTTCTCGGGCCCTCGATTAAGCCCAGTATTTATACGCGTCCAACCTAGGCGACATTGCCTGATGTTGGTCCAGGATAACAGGATCCAGTCTCAGCGCAGACCCGGGCTGTCACCATCCGTCGCCGCTCGACGACGCAGATATCGCACAACTCTGACTCAACTCACTGAGTTAACTCATTGACACCGCGGACGCGAAGGACCTACAAAGGTACGACACGACGCCGTGGGGTGATGACCGGAAAAGGACGGGACCATGCTTGAGGACCGAAAGATTCTGGTGACCGGGGGGACCGGTCAGATCGCCGGCCCAATCGCCGAGAACTTTGCCAACGATAACGAGGTCTGGTGCGCCGCGCGGTTCAGCGACCCGGTACGCAAGGCGCAGCTGGAGGCGATCGGCATCAAAACCTGTTGGTGGGACATGGATTCGGGTGACGCCTCCATGCTGCCCGACGACTTCACGCATGTGGTGCACTCGGCCTTGCACGTAAGTCCCGATTACGACGAGTCGATCACCAATAACGCAGAGGCATCAGCCCTGCTGATGCAGCACTGCAGAAAAGCCCAAGCGTTCCTTCATGTTTCGAGTTCGTGCGTATACAAACGGCACGCGGACCATCCGCACCATTCCTACGCCGAGACGGATCCGCTCGGCGGTCTTGCCAGCTACGCGGAGGTGTACCCGGTCATCAAGATCACGTCCGAGGGAGCTGTCCGCGCGGCGGCGCGGATGCTCGAGCTGCCAACCACCATCGCCCGGATGAACGTTGGGTACAGCTGGACCGGCCACGGCGGGCTACCCGTCATGCAGTACCACACGTTCAAGGAAGGCAGACCGTGGCTTGCCCCGATCGGCTATAGCAACATGGGTTCACCGATCGGGGGAGAGGACATCGGCAGACAAGCCCATATGCTCCTCGAGGTCGCGTCCGTCCCGGCGACAATCGTGAATTGGGGTGGCAATGATCCCGTGTCGGACCGGCAGATGGGTGATTACGTCGCAGAACTCACGGGCGTAACGCCAAGCTTCATCGAGGGCGTCATCAGCTTCGACTCCTTCGTCTCCGACAACACCCGCCGTGAGCAGCTGATCGGTCAGTGTGCAGTGCACTGGAAGGAGGGAGTCAAAGACACCTTCCAACGGCTCGGGGTCATATAGACCACGCAACCAACGGCCGGTGCGTCAGTCGGAGAAGATTTCGCGATTGACCGTGTGCAGGTAAGGGATCGCGAGGAAGGGGGTGATGTAGAAGATGTCGTAGAGCCACCAGCCGATGACCGGGAACACGACACCGGCGTAGCGCACATCGGCGAACATCGTCATGTTGAACACATAGGTCGTCCAAATCACCACGCCCATCCAGCAGGTGACGACCATCCACTGGTGACCCCATCGCTTCATCTGCAAGAACCCGATCGCCGCGGCGATGCGCATCGTGAACACGGTGAGGATCAGGCCGACTTCCATCGCTTTTTCGCCGGGTCCCGCCGCGCCACCGAGCCACAGCTCGTCGTAGTGCCAGAAGTAGCCCGCGTCAAACATATTGCCCCACGCGTTCAACAACACGCGGGCCAGCAGACTGTGGTTGGCGATCAGATCGAGTGTCCAACCGACCGTGTTGATCGCGGCGTCGATGATGACGAGGTAGCCGATAAGGGTGATGATCATCGGCCGAACCGACAGCCGGGCTTTCTGTGCCCGCCGTAGCAACCAGACTCCACGGAGGAACAGCGGCAGGCCGAAGACACCTAATGCCGCCGTGCCGATCAGGAGACTGCCTGAGATGAGCCACTTGTCGGCATGGCGCTGCGCGAGCCGCGACTGTTCCATGTGCTCATCGAAAGCCAGCCCCGGTGCGGCAGAGCCGGCTAGTACGGCCTTGGTACCAACACCGCTGGCAGCGCGCTGATGCAGCTTCGGCAGATTCACGAACCCTCCTCGTCGCCGAGGCCACTCGGCCAGCATTGTGCTGGGCGGCGATCTCGATGAAGCCCAACCACCATAACAACTGACTGGAGTCATCGGACCACAGTCAGTTGGAGTCTCAAGTTGTGCCTCCACCCTGGGAATTATTCGTCGCTTCGACTTGTCACATCAACAGCTTCAACTAAAAGGTGCGAGGCGCGTGGCGTTTGAAACTGACGTCAGTCAGCGGAAACTCGTTGACACAACGCTGCGCACGCACCTACGCTCTGAGCGAGCGCTCAGCCGTCCCGGCTAGCGAGTTGTCGGCGACCTAGCCCTGTTACTCCAGCTTGTGCGCGGCTGGCCGAGAACGGCTCGTTCGTCGTATGCCGTCGATGAATACGGAGGAGTAGCAATGACGCTCACATCGCCAGCCGAGACAACCACACTCAAAGTGCCCGTCGACAAGAAGTATCGCGTTATCCAGTGGGGCGTTGGCAACGTCGGAACGATCGGGCTCCGCCATTTCTACAACAATCCCAATTTCGAAGTGGTTGGCGTGCTCTGCAATCGCGAAGAGAAGATCGGCAAGACTGCCGGCGAGCTCGCCGGTTTGGCGCCCGGTGGGGTAGCAGCCACGAACGACAAGGAAGCCATCGAAGCACTTGACTGCGATTGCGTATTTTATGCGCCGCTGTGGTCAGATCCCGATGAGGTTGCGCGTCTGCTGCGTCAGGGCAAGAACGTCGTCGCCTCGGGTGGCGCGTGGTGGTATCGAACTGAACACAGCGCCGCCGATATCGACAAGATCGAGGCAGCGTGTCTGGATGGCGGCACATCGTTTCACGCAGGAGGTGTCAACCCCGGTTTCGCCGGCGACCTCCTGGTCTTGACGGCAGCCCGGATTGTGAGCCGGATCGAGTCCATAAACATCTATGAGGTCGTCAATTTCGGCAAGGACACCTTGAAGTACCTGCACGAGATGGGAATGGGCAACACTCCGGAAGAGTTTCGGGCCGGACCAAATCTCCTGGGCAACGCGTGGCCGCTATTCGCACAGTCCATGGCCATGATCGTCGACGGACTCGGCAAGAAAGCCGACAAATACACCACGGACGTGGATCTAGGGGTGGCGACGCGCGACATCCAATTCAAAGGCGGCCCGGACAGCGACATGCCGGGCTTCAAAGGCTCAATCAAGAAGGGGCAGGTCGCATCCCAGCACCACAAGTGGACGACGTGGGTAGACGGCAAGCCCTTCATCACGTTCCACGAGATGTACACAATGGACGAGTACGATGCCATCGACCCGAAGCCGGATTGGGGAAATCACTACCACTACCGCATCGTGATCGACGGCGACGAACCCACCGAGCTGATCCTCCAAGCGCCCGCCGACCCGCAGGGCAACTATCCCAAACCCGGTTACACCTGGACCGCGATGGGCCCTGCGAACGCGATTCCAGCCGTCTGCGAGGCGCCGCCGGGGTTCATCACCCATTTCGAACTCGGGCTGATGCCGCTGCGCGGAGTTGTGCGCTAGGGGCAGTTAAGGCTTCATGCTCCGCAGCGTTCTCGCTACGTAGTCTTCGATCATGGCTTCACGTGTCGGCCAATCGTGTACGGCGATCAGGAGAGCGTAGAGACCCAGCAAGAAGAACACCGCACTGTTCATCGGAGTGGCTTCAGGATCCAGCTCACCGCGCCCTTGAGCGTGCGCAATCTCCTGCGCGACCAACACGATCAGGGGGTGATCTCGGCCATCCTCGTTAGGCGGTCGGGTTTGCGAGAAGTGCGCCGCGAGAAAGTCTTTGAACAGCATGTCGCCTAATCGACGTTCCAACCCTGCCACCACGCGCACAGCCTCTTGCAACGCGGAGGCTAGATCATGCTTCGACTTCAAGAATTGCGCGAATTGTTTCGCGATGCGGTCCTCTTCGCGCCGCTCCAGCGCCAGCAAGACATGTTCCTTGGTCGGAAAGTGAAAGAAGAAGGTGCCGTGGGCGACCCCTGCCGCGCCCACAATAGCGCTGACGTCCGCCTCGGCCATACCGGTCCTTTTGAACTCCGCGATTGCCGCGCCCATCAGGCGCTCCCGCGTCTGCAAGCGCTTTGCTTCACGCGCAGATAGCTTGTCCGCCACAGCCATTTATTTTCCTTCTCGCCGTTGACCGAGACTAACTCAGAACCCTATCTTGCTGCGCGCTCGAAAGGCTCGTCGCGTATTGATTTCTCTTGTCGCGCCAGCTTGTGCTGGGTGGGAATTCATTGACTTAAGTCAGCTTAGCCTCTTAGATTGAGCCGTGCACCGTCGCACTTGATCGGGAGGAATCCGCATGGCATTGGAGCAGTTCAGACTGGATGGGCAGGTCGCGATCGTCACAGGCGCCGGTCGTGGCGTCGGCGCGGGCATTGCTCGGGTGTTGGCAGAGGCGGGTGCGACGATCGTCGGCACCGCACGTACCGAGTCTGAAATCGTCGACTCAATGGCGGGCATCGAGGAGACCGGAGGAAAGGGGCTGGCCCTCGTCGCGGACGCGATAAGCCGTTCGGACGGTGAGCGTGTCGTCAACACCGCCGTCGAGCGCTTCGGCCGCATCGACATTTTGGTCAACAATGTCGGCGGCTCGACCTACGGTCGGTTTCTGGACATCACCGACGAGGATTTCCGGCACACCTTCGACTGGTGTGTGACGTCCGCGTTCATCATGAGTCAACTCGCGGCTCCGCACATGCTCAGCGCCGGACACGGTTCCATCATCAACATCTCATCGGGTTCCGCCCGGTTCGGCATTCGTGCATTGGCGGCCTATTGCGTCGCCAAGGGCGGCCTTGAAGCGCTCACCCGCGCGATGGCGCAAGAACTGGCGCCGAAGATCCGCGTCAATGCCATCGCACTTGGATCGTTTGCCACGGACGGACTGAAGGGCAGTCTGGACTTGATGCCCGGTTCACTGGAAAAGATGCAAGAGTCCACGCCGCTGCATCGCCTGGGCGACGTTGAGGATCTGGGACGGCTCGCGGTGTATCTGTGCACGCGCGACTGTTACGCCACCAACGCGACCTTCCACGTCGATGGCGGCATCGACTCGAACAATTCGCCACTGCCGATACCCGACTACTGATCCTGCGCCGCTGTGCCAGAAGAGGATTCGAGACCCAATACGACGAAGGTGACCATGCGCAGAGTAATACAGTTTTCCACCGGCAACGTGGGACGGCATTCGTTGCGGGCGATTGTCGGACGGCCGGATCTAGAACTGGTCGGGGTACATGCCGCAAGTTCGGCGAAGATCGGCCGGGATGCAGCTGAGCTGTGCGGGCTCGATCGACCGACAGGCGTCATCGCCACCGATGATGTCGGCGCCCTGACAGACCTTGGCGCCGACTGCGTCGTCTATACATCTCAAGGCGAGACCCGGCCGATGGAGGCGATCGATCAGATGGCCAAGTTTCTGGCGGCAGGCACCAACGTCGTCGCGACCTCGATGGTCTGGCTGGTCACTCCTCACCATGCCGAAGACTGGCTGCGGGTGCCCTTGGAGCAGGCCTGCGAGGCCGGCAAAACGTCCCTTTACGTCAATGGAATCGACCCGGGCTTCTCTGGCGATACATTGGTGCATTCTGCAGTCAGCCTGACCACCCGCGTCTCTTCGATCACTGTGCAGGAGATTTTCGACTACGCAAACTTCGATGATGCCGAGTTCACTGGTGCCGCAATGGGTTTTGGAATGACTCCGGACGACGACCCGCCGATGCTATTCCTGCCGGGGGTGATCGTGTCGATGTGGGGCGGTCAGGTGCGCAGTCTGGCGGACAATCTCGAGATCAAACTCGACGAAGTGCGGCAGCGGAGCGAACGCTGGTTCACGCCGCAGCGTATTGACTGCACAATGATGACGGTGCAGCCGGGTCAAATGGCCGCGGTTCGGTTCGCCACTGAGGGTGTCCGTGACGGCGAACCGGTGATCACCCTTGAGCACGTTACTAGACTCACCTCCGCCGCGGGGCCCGACTGGGAGTTCCCACCCGATGGTCAAACCGGCGTACACCGTGTCGTCGTGGAGGGCGAGCCGCGGGTGGAGATGAACACCCATGTCTCCCATCCGGTTCTTGATTCCACTGACGCTGGCTGCATTTCGACGGCGGCTCGAGTAGTCAACGCGATCGACTGGGTCTGCCGCGCGCCGAGTGGATTGATCGCTGTGGAGGACATTCCCCAGTCTGCGACCATGCGCGGCCTGATGTGGACCGAGCCTAAAGGCAAATGACGACATCACCCCTGGGACGCGTTGCAGGTAAACGTGTTCTGATCACCGGCGCTGCCCGTGGCATGGGGCGCAGCCACGCGCTGCGGCTCGCCGAGCAAGGCGCGGACCTCATCCTGGTGGACATCTGCCAGTCCCTGCCGCAGATCGAATATCCCCTCGCCACGGCGGACGACCTCCACGAGACTGCACGGCTGGTCACCGAGGTCGGCCGTCGCTGTGTGAGTCGTATCGTCGACGTCCGCGACGAGGCCGCGTTGCGCGGGGCAGTCGATGACGGCGTTCGCGAGCTTGGCGGTCTAGACGGCGCGGTGGCCAATGCCGGTGTGTTGACGGTCGCGCCATGGGACAGAACAACTCTCGACGACTGGCGTACGGTGGTGGACGTCAACCTCATCGGAGTGTGGAACACGTGCGCGGCCGCGATACCCCATCTGCTTGACCAAGGGGGTGGCAGCTTGGTGAACATCAGCTCGGCGGGCGCCGTCAAAGGCTTTCCGCTGCAGACCCCTTATACCGCTGCAAAATACGGCGTCGTGGGTCTGACGTTGGCGTTGGCCAACGAATTGGCGGCTCAGAATGTGCGCGTCAATTCCGTGCTTCCCACGGGCTGTCCGACCGGCATGATCCCCCCGTCGTTCGGGGCCCTGCTGGGCGAGGAACGCCCGGACCTGGTCCCCATCTTCGTCAATGCGATGCCCACGCCGGCCATCGAACCCGCGGACGTCAGCAATGCGGTGCTTTTCCTGCTGTCCGATGAGTCCAGGTATGTGACGGGTCTGCAGTTCAAGGTCGACGCTGGGGTGACGATCAACTAAGCCGCTTACAGCGGCCAGCTATTGGGCCCGACCTCATAACGTAGCTCAGCAGCCGGAGGCAACTGCTGTCTTTCGTTGACCGATATCGCATCGACAACGAGGGCGACATAGCGTCGCCAGCCGTCGCTGGCCGCATCCATCGTCGACAGCACGCCGAAGAGCATCGCGACCAGGCGAGGAAGGTCGTCGGCGACCAAGTCGGCGCGGATGCTGCCGACTCGCTGGCCTTCGCGGGCAAGCTCGCCGAGCGCCTCGTTGAGCGATACCGAGATGTCGGACGTGAGCGACCCGGCCCGGCGTGCGGCGGTCAGCAGGCTGTGTTCGCGGGCGCCCAGCGATATCGCGGCTTCGATAAGTTGGGTGAGGCCACGCAGCGGATCATCGGTGCGGCGGGCGCCTTCGATCGCCGGCGTGAGATCCTCGGCGATGCTTTGATCCAGGGCGGCCCGAACCAAGTCGGCCTTTGCCGGAAATCGCCGGTAGAGGGTTCGTTCACCGACTCCGGCGCGGTGTGCCACCGCCTCCACCGGCGCATCGGGTCCCAACTCGCCATAGACCTCGCGTGCCGCGCGCAGGATCCGCTCAACGTTGCGCGCCGCGTCCGCCCGCAACGGCCGGTCTTCAACCGCGGTCATTGTGACACCCTAACTGACAGTTGACTGCCAACAAGCCTAGCTCTACGCTCTATAACTGGCAGACAGCTGACACTTAATGGAAATGCGGGTTATGACAGTATCTTTCGAGACCCCCGACTCCTACTCTGACGCCGACCTTCCCGTGCTACCCGTCCCGCGGGCCGCGCAGTGCCCCCTTGCGCCCCCGGCCGAGTTTGCGAATTGGCGCGAACAGCCGGGGTTACGGCAGGCGATGTTCCAAGGCAATCCGATCTGGGTGGTGAGCCGCTACCGGGACATCAGGGCGGCGCTGGTCGATCCGCGATTGTCCGCGAAGACCATTCCGGAATCCATCATGCCGAAGGACGCCGACAACAAAGTCCCGGTGATGTTCGCACGAACCGATGATCCCGAGCATCAGCGATTGCGGCGCATGATGACCACCAACTTCACCTTCAGGCGTTGCGAATCGATGCGGCCGCACATTCAGGAAACGGTTGACCATTATCTCGGCCAGATGATCGACAACGGTGCGCCGGCCGATCTGGTACTCGAATTCGCCCTGCCAGTGCCGTCATTGGTGATCGCGCTGCTGCTGGGGGTGCCGCCCGAAGACCTCGAGATTTTCCAGCGCCACACCACGACCGGGCTTGACCAGAGGTCTACCGACGAGCAGAAAGGCCAAGCCTTCGGGGCGATGTACTCCTATATCGAGGAGTTGGTGGAGCGCAAAGAACGCGAACCCGGCGACGACTTGATCAGCCGGCTGGTCACCGAATACGTGGCGACGGGACAACTCGACCATGCCACCACGGCCATGAACAGTGTGATCATGATGCAGGCCGGCCACGAAACCACCGCCAACATGATCTCGTTGGGAACGGTTGCGCTGCTGGAACATCCCGATGTGTTCGAGCGACTCGGACAG
>DASYJS010000227.1:0-7985 GCA_035996225.1 Mycobacterium sp.
CCACACGATTCGCTTGTCGCCGGAAGGCCCGCACCTGGTTCGCAAGATCGTGCACCTGATCGATGCAAGCGGCCCGGTCGAGACACTTGCTTTCCTGATTTGAACGGACTTCTCATCTGATGCTCATCGGTGACATCGCAACCAACAACGCGCGCCGCTACCCCGACAAGCGTGCGCTGCTCGACGCCGACCGGGCGCTTACCTGGTCGCAGGTCGACGAGCGGGCCCGCAGGCTTGCCGTATTCCTGATCGGCCGGGGGCTGGCACCGGGCGACCGGGTGATGGTGATCGCCCGTAATTGCCTTGAATGGCCGGAGATCTCGTTCGGCCTGGCCAAGGCCGGACTAATCGCGGTACCGGTGAACATCCGGCTTGCTCCCGACGAGGTCGCCCACGTACGCGACGACTCCGGCGCACGAGCGGTGATCATCCACGCAGACCACTTGGACAGGTTCCTGGGCGAATTGACGGAGCTGGGAGTGATATTGGGCGTGGGTGCCCGCTCGGCGCTCGGCACGAGCGAGTTGGTCACCGACTACGAGACGGCGCTGGCGCAAGCACAGCCCGGCGCCGGGCGCCGGGACGTCACACCGGACGACGTGGCGTTCATCCTGTACACCAGCGGCACCACCGGTCGAGCCAAGGGCGTGATGCACACCCACCGCGCCCTGCTCTACCAGGCGGCGGACACGAACCTTGTGACCGAGGCGAACCGCTCGGACGTCATGCTTGCCACCACCCCGTTCTTCACCGCGGGCGGCATGGTCCGCACGGTGTCGTGGCTTTATCTAGGTCAGACCATGGTGATCCATCAGAGATTCGACCCGCAGGCCGTGATCGACGAGATCGAACGCAGTGCCATCACGTTCACGACGTTCATCCCGACGATGCTGCACCGTACGCTGGCGATCCTCGAAGACGGCCCACCGCGGGACATGTCAAGCCTGCGGCGCATCTCCTACGGTTCAGCCCCCGTGCCGCCGGGCCTGGCGCGCAAGGCGATGGACCTGCTCGGCTGCGACCTGCAGCAGCGCTACGGGCTCACCGAATGCGGCGGACAGGCAACGATTCTCACGCCGGAGGATCATCGCGATATCGTCGCCGGCAGAACCTCGATCGCTACGTCGTGCGGGCAGGAAACCCCGATGTGCGTGATCCGCGTCATCGACGTCGACGGCGAAGACGCCCCGCCCGGCGACGTCGGCGAAATCGTGATCATCAGCCCCGCCAACGCGATTGGCTACTGGAACCGGCCCGACCAGACCGCCGAGACGTTCCGTCCTGACGGGCTGCGCTCCGGTGACTTGGGCTACCTTGACCAGGAGGGCTACCTCCATATCACCGGCCGGAAAACCGATCTGATCATCTCCGGCGGATTCAATGTCTACCCAGCAGAGATCGAGCGGGTACTCGCCCAGCACCAAGACGTGGACATGGTGGCGGTGGTCGGGGTGGCCGATCCCGAGTGGGGTGAGACGCCGGTCGCCGCTGTGATTCCCAAATCCCACGTCTCCGACCAGGCCGCATTGGCGGCAGAACTAGCCGCGTTGTGCCGCGCGGAATTGGCCGGTTACAAGCAGCCGCGCCGGTTCGTGTTCTGGCGCGAGTTCCCATTGGGCCCCGCGGGCAAGATCCTCAAACGCGAGATCGCTAACCAGGTGAACCATGTCAGCGAGTCGGGTGCGAAGATGTCGGTATCTACCGGATCGACCGAGGAGCGACGGTGATCGAGCAGACCGACCTGGCCACTATCGAATTCCAGGTGACCGACCATGTCGCCACCGTGGCGCTCAACCGGCCCGACAAGCTGAACAGCTTCACCGAACAGATGGCCGCCGAACTCGCTACCGTCTGGGCCCGAGTTCGCGACGACGAGGACATCCGGGTCGCGGTGCTGTGTGCCAACGGCGAACGGGCGTTCTGCACCGGCATCGATGTGACCGAGGGCACCTGGTGGAAGCACCAACCGATCTTCAACCAGGAGGATCCGGGCGAATTACTGGGGCCGAAGGCACACAAGGTGTGGAAGCCGGTGATCGCGGCACTGCACGGCATCGTGGCCGGCGGCGCCATGTACTTCGTCAACGAGTGCGACTTCTCGATCTGCAGTGAGACGGCCACGTTCTTCGATCCACACGCCAATGCGGGCATCGTCTCGGCGTTGGAGCCGATGGGCATGCTGGCCCTAGGCGTGCCCTACGGCGAGGTGATGCGGTGGGCGTTGCTCGGCAGCGAGGAGCGGATATCAGCGCAGACCGCTCTGCGAATTGGGCTCGTGACCGAGGTGGTCCCGGACGATCAACTACGCGTCCGTGCCTTGGAACTGGCCTCCGAAATCGCCACGCGCAGACCTAATGGTGTTCAAGGCACCGTTCGCGCGATGTGGGAGGCCCGCGACCTGACCCCCAGTGTCGCCGCCCGACACGGCAAGTTCTTCACCGACCTCGGCAATGCCGGAGCCAGCCCGGACTCATTGAACAACAAGAAGAAACCGCGAACTCGATGAGGACGCATGACTGACACCACGACCGAGACGTTGGTCCAGTTCGACCTCTTGATCGGAGGCGAATCATCCCCCGCCGCATCGGGATCGACCTATGACAGCGTCGACCCCTTCACCGGCAGGGCCTGGGCGCGCGTGCCCGACGGCGGGGCTGCCGACGTCGACCGCGCCGTAGCCGCCGCCCGTGCCGCGCTGAACGGACCGTGGGGTGCGCTCACTGCGACCGCCCGCGGCAAGCTGCTACTTCGCCTCGGCGAGATCATCGCGCGCGAGGCCGAGCAACTGGCCGAACTCGAGGTGCGCGACGGCGGCAAGCTGGTGCGCGAAATGGTCGGCCAGATGCGGTCGCTGCCGGACTACTACTTCTACTACAGCGGGCTGGCAGACAAGCTGCAGGGCGACGTCATACCGGTGGACAAGCCCAACTACTTCGTCTACACCCGCCATGAACCCGTCGGCGTGGTCGGCGCGATCACGCCCTGGAACTCACCGCTACTGCTGTTGACCTGGAAGCTGGCCGCCGGGCTGGCCGCGGGTTGCACGTTCGTCGTCAAGCCCAGCGACCACACTCCGACATCGACGCTCGCGTTCGCAAAGCTGTTCGCCGAGGCCGGTTTTCCGCCGGGTGTCATCAACGTCGTGACCGGCTGGGGCCCGGAGACGGGTGCCGCACTGGCGTCGCACCCGGGTGTCGACAAGATCGCGTTCACCGGATCGACGACCACCGGCATTCAGGTAGGCAAGGCCGCGATCGACAACATGACCCGGTTCTCGCTCGAACTCGGCGGCAAGTCGGCGCAGGTGGTGTTTGCCGATGCCGACCTCGACGCCGCGGCCAACGGCGTGATCGCCGGCGTGTTCGCCGCCACCGGCCAGACGTGTCTGGCGGGCTCACGCCTTCTCGTACACCACAGCGTCGCCGACGCGCTGGTGGACAAGATCGTTGCGCGGGCGGCCACCATCAAACTGGGTGACCCGAAGGACCCGACGACCGAGATGGGCCCGGTGTCCAATCAGCCGCAGTACGAAAAGGTGCTGTCGCACTTCGCTTCTGCCCGCGAGCAGGGTGCAACGATCGCCTACGGCGGCGAGCCCGCCACCGACCTCGGCGGCTACTTCGTCAAGCCGACGGTGCTGACCGGTGTCGACCCCTCGATGCGGGCCGTCGCCGAGGAGATCTTCGGACCGGTGCTGGCGGTGATGACCTTCGCCGACGAGGACGAGGCGGTCGCTGCCGCCAATAGCACCGAGTTCGGATTGGCCGCGGCGGTGTGGACCAAGGACGTCCACCGGGCGCACCGGGTAGCGGCCAAGCTGCGCGCGGGCACGGTGTGGATCAATGCGTATCGCGTTGTCGCTCCTCATGTTCCGTTCGGCGGCATCGGCTACAGCGGCATCGGGCGAGAGAACGGCATCGACGCCATCAAGGACTTCACCGAGACCAAAGCGGTGTGGGTGGAACTGTCCGGGGAGACCCGCGACCCGTTCACGCTCGGCTGATCTCCATCCAATCGACAAAGGGAACACACATGACGCTAGACCTCGCGGCCGCCGACAAGGTGCTGGCCGGACTGCGGCCATTTCCGGTGGCAGTCACCACGGTTGACGGCGGTTTCGCCAACGGGCTGATGTCGCTGTCAGCGGGCTCGGCCAGCATCGTGCCGGAGCTGCCACGCGCGACCGTCAGCCTGACCAAGTACAACAGGACGCACGACATGCTGGTCAATTCGGGTATTTTCGTGATGCACATGCTGTCGGCCGGTCCGGACGAGATCGACAAGTCCATGGAGATCCTGATGACACTCGGCGGCAGTTCGGGCCGTGACGGCGACAAGATTTCGAAGCTGCGCACCAAGCCAGGCGTCACGGGCGCGCCGATCCTGCTCGACGCACACAGCTACGTGGAATGCCGCATCACCGGGTCGCTGGACAACGACGAGAACACCATCTTCGTCGGTGACGTCGTCGCCGCGGAGGTGTTCAGCTCCGAGCAACGGCTGCGGATCGGTGAGGCGTGGGGCAAATTGCCGCACGAGTGGATCGAGCAGTACGAGGCGAATCACGAGCCGCAGCTGCAGAGTGCGCGGGACCTGCGGGCGGCAGCAGCGGCGCGAGTTTGATGGCCGAAGAACATTCCGGTGCATGGGAGCTGCCCGAAGAGCTGGTGATGCTGCGCGACACCGTGCGGCGGTTCATGGATGCCCACGTGCATCCCATCGAGGAGAAGCTGGACCACGACACGGTCGGGTTACCCCGCGAGCAGCTCGTCGAGTTGCAGGCAAAAGCCAGAGCGCTCGGGCTGTGGTCGCTGCAGACACCTGCGGCGTGCGGCGGTGCCGGGCTCAGCGTGCTCGGTCAGGTGGTGGTTGCCGAGGAAGCCGCGAAATGTCGTATGGGAGCATTCTTCCCGGCGCTCGGCGCCTTTGGCGGCAACCCACCCAACATCATGTTCAAGGCGTCTGCCGAGCAGTTCGAAAAGTACGCCAGACCCGTCATCGACGGGACCATGTCCAAGGCGTACACCGCGATCACCGAGGCTTCCGGTGGGTCGGATCCGGCGCGGGCGATCAAACTCAAGGCGGTGCCCGACGGCGACGGCTACCTGCTCAACGGCTCGAAGATGTGGATCTCGCACGCCCCTGATGCCGACTGGGGCGTGATCTATGCCCGGACCGGCGAGGGGCGCCAGGGCATCTCGGCCTTCATTCTTGAGAAGAACACCTCCGGAGTCACGTTCAGCCGCATCCCCGTGATGGCGTCTTTTGCACCGTACGAGTTGCACTTCGACAATGTGCGGATACCCGCGGGCCAACTGATCGGTGCTGAGGGACAGGGCTTTTCGCTGGCGAGCGAGTTCCTGGTGCATGGCCGTATCGTGTACGCCGCCGGACCGATCGGGATCGCGCAGAGCGCACTCGACATGACCTGCCAATGGGCAAGGGGACGGGATATGTTCGGTGGCAAGCTCGCTGACAAGCAGGGCATCCAATGGATGCTGGTGGACAGTGAGGTGGACCTGCGTGCCGCGCGGCTGCTGATGTACCAAGCCGCCTGGAACGCCGACCTTGGACGCGACGTTCGGGTGGATGCGTCGGTGGCCAAGATGTTCGGAACCGAAGCCGCCTACCGAGTTCTGGACAGGTGCATCCAAGTTCACGGCGCGTTGGGAATCTCCACCGAACTGCCGCTGGAGCGATGGTTTCGCGACCTGCGAGTTAAGCGACTCGGCGAAGGCGCCACCGAGGTCCAGCGCGAAGTCATCGCGCGATCGCTGATGAGATAGTCGCGGCGACAATGGAGCCGAAAGGGACCGAAGTGCGCTACAACCTGATGTTCCCGATGCGGGCCGTCAAGCACTGGAACCGGTGGTGCGAGGGCGCAGGCATCGGCGACATCGCACGACTGGTAGAAGAGGCCGGCTTCGATGCCTTCTCGATGTCCGAACACCCGTATCCCGACCGGGAGTGGTTGGCCCGCGGCGGCCACCACGCTTTCGATCCGTTCGTGTCACTGAGCTTCGCGGCGGCCGCCACCACCCGCATCCGATTGATGACCTACATCCTGGTATCGGGTTATCGCAACCCGTATCTGACGGCTAAAGCGGCCGCGAGTTTCGATCTGCTCTCCGGTGGTCGGTTCACATTAGGCACGGGAGCCGGCTACCTCAAGGCCGAATTCCAAGCGTTGGGAGCCGATTTCGATCGGCGAGGCACGCTGCTCGACGAGGCTATCGCCGCGTGGAAGGCGACCTGGGCGGGCGTCGACCACGACGGGCCGGAGTTCGGGGTGAGCGGCCATGTCGCGCTGCCGACGCCACTGACGCCGGGCGGTCCGCCGATCTGGATCGGTGGCAACGGCGCGGCCGCGCAGCGCCGGGTCATCGAGGTCGCCGACGGCTGGATGCCGATGGCGGCGTCGGGCGAGATGGCCGCGATCACCCGCGCCCGGCCACTCGAGGACATCGACACACTTGGCGAGTGGATCGCGAAGGTGAACAAGCAGCGGGCGGAGGCCGGCCGCGGCGCTGCTGACGTCGCCTTCGTCCCGTTCGAAGCAGACCTGCTCGCCAGTGGCAACTGCGAGAAATTTTGTGCCGCGGTACGCCCGCGGCTGGACACCTACGCCGAGGCGGGCGTCACTTGGATCACCATCGAGCCGGCCAGCAGGAGCTTCTCCGACTTGCGGACCGACATCGACATGCTGAGCTCACAGTTGATCGACCGATGAACGGCTCCACCAAGTCGCTGCCCGACCTTGTGCTCGTCCACGGCGGCGAGCACGCCGGTGACTGCTGGGATCTCGTCGTCGCCGAATTACGCTGTCAAGAGCCGGGATTGCGCACTCTCGCCGTCGACCTGCCCGGGCACGGCAACAAGCCAGGCGACCTCGCGACCGTCACGATCACCGATTGGGTGGACTCTGTCGTCGCCGACATCGAGGAAGCGGGTCTCGGTGACATCGTGATCGTGGGCCACTCGATGGCGGGCGTGACGGTCCCCGGTGTCGTCGCTAAGCTCGGTTCCTCGCGCGTCCGGGAGATGATTCTCGCAACGGCATTCGTTCCGCCTCAGGGTTCGGCCATCGCGGACACGCTCGGTGGCCCGCTGGCGGTCTTCGCTCGGCGCGCCGCCCGTATCGGCAGACCCATGAAGATTCCGGCAACGGCGGCACGGTGGGCGTTCTGCAACGGCATGACCCCCGCGCAGCGCCGACTGACGATGTCGAAGTTGCACGCTGAGTCCGCGCGGGTACCCGGGGAGCCGGTGGACCGAAGCGGACTGCCCGCCGACGTGCCGCGCACCTGGATACTGACCACCCGCGACCGGGCCCTATCGGTGGCATCACAGCACGCGAGCATCGCCGCACTCGGCGGGGTGGACACCGTCATCCCGGTTGATGGCTGCCACGAAGTGATGTTCAGCCATCCGGAACGATTGGCGCAGATACTCATCGAGCGATGCCGGTTACGGGGGTAAGGATCACATGGAAGACTCATCGGCGAAGTCGGCCCGCTCCGTGCCGACGTGCTTCTTCGTCACCGACGGGAAAGGTTACGTACCAACCCGTTTAACGAGAGGACCGTGGGGTCCGTCAATCAGCGGTAACTATGTCGGCGGGTTGCTGGGGCGAGCGGTCGAGCGAGAAGTCGACGACGTCGACCTTCAGCCCGCCCGCCTGACGGTGGATCTGCTGAGGCCAGTGGCGTTGCAACCCTTGCAGATGCACTCTTCGGTTGTGCGTGATGGCCGGCGACTTCGCGTGGTCGACGCGGTCATGACTCAGAACGACGTGATCGTGGCTCGGGCCAGTGCGTTGTTCCTTCGCCGCAGCGAGCATGCCGTGGACACGGTATGGACGTCACCGGTCACCATGCCCGCGGTACCCGCGGAGCCCGACGTGTTGGCTGATGATGTCCCGATGGTGTTGCACTCGTTCGGCCGCGACCCGGTCGCGGGCAGTCCGGGTGTCGGCGTCACCGAGT
>DASYJS010000228.1:0-3131 GCA_035996225.1 Mycobacterium sp.
AGCATCGCCGACGAAGCCCAAGATCGCTACGGACGCAAGGTTTCCTGGGGCGTGGAGGTTGGCTCTAAAGACGGCACCGAGCGAATCCTGTTCACGCACATCGCAGTTCCTGTGATGACACGCTTGAAGCAACCGGAACGCCAGGTGCTTGACACGTTGGTAGACGCCGGTGTCGCCAGGTCTCGCGCCGATGCACTGGTGTGGTCGGTCAAGCTTGTCGGTGAACACACCGAGGAATGGCTGGCCAAGCTGCGCGACGCCATGTCGGCGGTCGACGATCTACGCGCGCAGGGGCCAGACCTGGAGGCTTGAGCCAATGCCGCAGTGCCGCTTCGGCATTGGTGGCACTTCGGCATTGGTGGTACTTCGGTGTCGGATGACCGTCGCTAGACGTTGTTGACTTTGTCGACGATCTTGTCGGCGATCTGGCCGGCCTGATCGCTGATGTGGTACCCGCACGCGTTGATGTCGACGACCACGTTGTTCGCCACGCCCATCGTGTGCTCGCACTCCCAGCCGTCGGCGCCCTCCTGAGTCTGCAGCACCGATATCTTCGGTGGGCTGCCCTGGATTGGGGCAAAGGTCCACCGATAGGTCTTGCTCGAATTATTCGTGACCGTCACCGTCTGGCCGGCGCAGTTCTTCCACTTGTCTGTCGAGCTCTGCAGGAATGCCTTGGCCTTGTCGGCGGTCGGAAACGCCACCACGGCTTGGTTGACCCAATGGTCGTTGTTGTCTCCCGGCTCTTGGGACACCAGTCCGTTGATGCCGGTGTAGCCGCTGCCGGCGTACACCGGATCCTGAGTCGTATAGAGCGCTCCCTGGCAGTCCGGTATCGACACCGTCATCGAGGACGTGCCCATCGACGTGATGGGTTTCCCGGGCTGGATGTTCGTCGCGCCCATGATGGCGTTGATATCCGAGGAGCTCACCAGCAGTGAGTTGAGACGCGTGGCCGCGATCGGGTCGGGCGGCGGCTTTGGGCCGGGGATGATCAGCCAAATCGCCACGGCGCTGATGACGACCACGAGCACAACCGCGACCGCGGCGATGATCGGCCAGGGGTTGCGTTTGGGCTTGGGCGGAGGTTGCTGTCCCAGGTTCCACGGCGTGGGGCTGACGGGCTGCGCGGGCGGCAGGCCGCCCGGTGGCGGGCTGCCCCAGTTGCCGCTGCTGCCTTGGTAGTACTGCGGGCCGGAGACGGGCTGGCTGGGGGTGGGGACGGGGCCGCTCTGGGGTGCCCACGGGCGAGGGGTCTGCGCGGGCGGTGGCACCGGACCCGAACTCGGCCCCGGGCGCGGATACGGCGTCGGTGTCGGCGCCGGCGCAGGGGGTGGCGGAGGTGTGCTGGCCCGCTGCACAGGAGGCGCCATCGCCGTGGCCGCGATCGTCGGTGGCTGCGCGCCCGGCAGGGTGGCTTCTTGGCTGCGCCGCAAGATGTTGTCGGCGTGGTCTTGATCAGGATTGCTGAGTGCCTCGTGGGCAGCCAGGGCCATATCGCCCGCACTGGCGTAGCGGTCCTCGGGTTTTTTGGCCATGCCGCGGGCGATCACCGCGTCGAAGGCTTTGGGTATGCCCGAGCGCACCGCGCTGGGCTGCGGGATCGGGTCGCTCATGTGGGCTTTGACGAGTACGCCGGCGCTGTCCGCGCGATACGGCGGGGCTCCGGTCAGGCATTCGTGCAGCACGCACGCCAATGCGTAGATGTCGGCGCGGTAAGTCACTTCATCACCGGTGAATCTCTCCGGGGCCATGTACTTCCAGGTGCCGACCGCCGTGCCGAGCTGGGTGAGTTTCTCGTCGGTGGTGGCACTGGCGATGCCGAAGTCGACCAGGTAGGCGAAGTCGTCCCGGGTGACCAGGATGTTGGGCGGTTTGACGTCGCGGTGCATGACCCCCGCGGCATGGGCGGCATCGAGAGCCGAGGCGATTTGAGTGATGATGGCCACCGAGCGCGGCGGCGTCAGCGGGCCGTACCGCTTGAGCAAGCTGTCCAAGTCGGTGCCCTCGACGAGGCGCATCTCCATGAACATTTTTCCGTCGATTTCGCCGTAATCGTGGATGGGCACCACGTGCGGCTCCTGCAAACGGCCCGCGGTTCGCGCTTCGCGCTTCATCCGCTCGCGGAAGACGGGATCCTGGCTGAACTGGTCCGACATCAGCTTGACCGCGACCGTCCACTCTTTGACGGTGTGCTCGGCCTCGTAGACCTCGCCCATCCCGCCCCGGCCCAGCAGCCGTTTCAGGTGGTAGGGCCCGAAAGTCGACCCCGCCCGTGAGGCCTGCTCCTCGCTCATCGCTGATCCTCCAAACCAACCGCGAACCCGCCGACCATATCAACAATTTCCCGGCAGACCCGTCGGCCGCGACCCCCCGGTGAGCACTCATGACCGTATGCGCCGGCCTGGTCGGGCGCTCGATAACGGCAAACATCGACGGGGCGTGACGCGGCTGCCCGCCGTCGTCGATGCGGCCCTCAAATGTGCGCTGCGTTCCAAGGATTCGTCAAGGATCTCCGCAGTACGTGGGTAGACCCTTGCTTCATGGCCACCGGGACCGACTTTAAGGCTCACCTCGCCGTCATGGCTGCCTTGATCGGTGTCGCGGCGATGGTGCGGGTGCAGTGGCGCGTCAGCGCCGAGCGAGCCTGGTCATACGGCGTGTACTACGTCGGGTACCGGCTGCTGTCGGTTCAATTGGCCTGCGGCTCTTTGGCTGTCAGCGCGCTGCCGCTGGTGGCCAAGCACGCATAGGCAGTGTCACTTGCCTGCTTTGCGTTGCGGGTCAAGCTGTCTGAGTCGCACCGCGAGCAGCATCACCAGCACGATCGCCTGGACGGTGCATGCGCCGGCGGCTATCCACCAGCTACTGGCTGCGTAATCCCACATCGGGTCTTCGTCGCCGGCCGCGGTCCGGCGCAGATCGTTGAGATCGATGGTCGAGGCGGCCATCGCGTAGGCCCACCGGGACGGCGATAGCCACGCCAACTGCTCCAGCGGGATGCGGCCTCTCACCCCAAACATCCCGCCGCACAGCACGAGTTCGGCCATCACCACGAGCACGAGCAGGGGCATGCCTCGGTCGGCGTTGCCGATTATCGCCGAAATCAGCAGACCGATCATCATCGAGAC